>JAHDCG010000288.1 GCA_020629965.1 Saprospiraceae bacterium
CCGTTGACGGAAATTTCTAAATCGTAAGTTGTCAAATCGGGTAAGCAGTTGAAGCCGTTTTGTATGATATTTATCTCCGAATTTTCGGACAGTTCTACCGTTTCAGCCGCACCTTCGCAACCGTTGGCGACTTCGGAAAGCGTTACAAAATAGGTACCCGCTGCGCTCGGAGTAAAAGGATTGTCGTTGCTGAGGAATACGTTGGCGGAGGTGTACCAATTTACTAAAAAATCATTGCCGGGGTCATCGACGCTGATTACGGTCGGCATCTCACCGAAACAAAAAGTGTTACCGGTCATTCCCGTAGGCGGATTGACGGTCGGGCAGTTGCAGTCCTGCGCGGTCGTCGTAATCGTAACGGTACAATTTGCGTCGTCGGTGACTGTAATTGTAATGTTATTGCCGCTCGAAATATCCTCGACCGTATAATTATTGCCGCCGGTATTAGTGATTGTAAATGCACCGGCATCTATGGTCGTGTAATTTCCGGAACCGCCCGAAATCGTAAAATTCAAATCATAAGAGTTCAAATCAGCGGCACAATCAAAGCCCTGTTGCGCGATAATCAGGCCCGGAAAAACCGTGGTGTTTAATTGAAAATTTTGGGCGCATTCTCCGCTGTCGGGGGTAAAAATATAAGTGCCGTCGGTCGTATTGTTGATTGTTGCGGGACTCCACGTTCCGTTGATACCGTTGTCCGATACACTCGGTAAAATATCGGTTGTTTCTCCGTTGCAATAGGTATCGGCAAGCGTAAAATTCGGTGTCAGCGGTTCGTCGATAGTAACCGTCAGCACAAAATCAGCGGCGCATTCCGCAGTGACGGGTGTGAAAGTGTAAGAACCGTCCGCCGTGTTGTCGATGACGGCGGGTGACCAACTTCCGGAAATGCTGTTATCGGACATACTCGGCAATGTGTCCGGTGTTTCGCCCGCACAGTAGTTGTCGGTAATGCCGAAAGTAGGCGTTGCGGGTGTTTCGATAGTTACGGTGAAAGTGAAAGTGGTTGCGCATTCGGTCGCGTTGGGGGTGAACGTGTAGTT
This sequence comes from Saprospiraceae bacterium, assembly GCA_020629965.1. Lineage (GTDB taxonomy): Bacteria > Bacteroidota > Bacteroidia > Chitinophagales > Saprospiraceae > JAHDCG01. The sequence continues at coordinate 1,044 of JAHDCG010000288.1, forward strand.
TTGGCTTGTTACATTGTCAACGGTCGCGGGCAACCAAGTTCCGGAAATGCCGTTGTTTGAAATTGTCGGTAGGTTATCGGTCGTT
>JAHDCG010000289.1 GCA_020629965.1 Saprospiraceae bacterium
AGTGCGGGCGCGTATGTCACACAATTCGAGCAAATGGTCGCTGACTTTGCGGGCGTTAAATACGGCATCGCCTGCGTCAACGGTACGTCCGGTCTGCACCTGACCATGCACATGCACGATGTGAAATTAGGCGACCGCCTTTTGGTTCCCAATATCACTTTTATCGCCTCCGCTAATGCGGCAAGCTACACTTACGCCGACCCGATTTTCGTGGATGTCGATCCCGAAACCTGGCAAATCGACCTCGACCTGCTCGAAGATTTCTTGGAAAACGACTGCGAAAACCGCGACGGCTTGACCTACGAAAAAGGCACGGACAAACCGATTAAAGCCATCATGCCCGTCCACGTACTCGGCAACATGTGCGATATGCCGCGCATGGTCGAAATGTGCGATAAACACAACATCATCGTCATCGAAGACGCGAGCGAGTCTTTGGGTTCTTACTACAACGGCAAACACTCCGGCGGTTTCGGAAAAATGGGCGTTTTCAGCTTTAACGGCAATAAAATCATCACGACCGGCGGCGGCGGCGTCATCGTCACCGACGACGAAGCACTCGCAAAACGCTGTAAGCATCTGACCACCCAAGCCAAAGCCGACCCCGATACTTACTATCACGACGAAATCGGTTTTAACTACCGCCTCGTCAATATTTTAGCGGCGGTCGGCGTGGCACAAATGGAGCAACTGCCCGACTTTATCAAGCAAAAAAAAGCCATGGACGCTTATTACCGCGAGCACCTCGGCGGGGTAGGGGACATCCGTTTCCAAAAGGTAGAAAAAGAGGTCGACCCTAACTGTTGGCTCTTCACTTTCAGCAGCGCAAAGCAGGCCGAAATTTTACAAAAACTGCAAGCCGAAAAGGTCATCGCCCGCCCGTTTTGGATGCCGATGAATCAACTTCCGATGTTTACGGAGAAGCGATATGTGAGCAAAGAAGACCACAGTCGGGAAGTACACGCCGAGAGTTTGAGTATTCCGAGTACTACTAATATTACGGAAGGGGAAATGGCGGAGGTGGTGCGGATTATTAAATCCTGTTTTTAGTTTTTGTTGAGTTGTTGAATCGTTGAATCGTTGAGCGCTGATGTTCGTGAATGTATCGCGTATATTT
>JAHDCG010000054.1 GCA_020629965.1 Saprospiraceae bacterium
ACGACAGTGAAGAAAAGAAGCAGTAGTTTATTTTGCATGGCGGCGCTTTTTTTTTGGTAAAATTACGGGAATCGAGCGGTATGGGAAAATGCTTTTAGATTCGAGAATTATCGCGGAGTTCGGATTGGTTTGTATGGCTTAAAAGATTGCAAAACGTTATTAGTTGAAAAATGTATGTATTTTTGGGTACATTTTTCAACCAATACGGAATCATGATAAAGAACTTTTACGGAAGGAAGAAAGAAATTACAATTTTACGAGAAGCTCTGACAAGCTCGTAAGCAGAAATGATTTCGGTCATCGGCAGGCGAAGAGTAGGTAAAACATTTTTGATTAAAAAAGTGTACGAAAACCATATTGCTTTTCAAATGACAGGAACGCAAAATGCCCCGCGTACCGAACAACTGCAAAACTTTGCAATTCAATTGAAAAAATCCTCGGGCAGGACTCTGCCTTTACAAAAACCAAAAAATTGGTTAGAAGCATTTTTCTTGCTTTCGGAATATTTGGACAGCAAACAAATCGACAAAGAAAAATCTGTGATTTTCTTTGACGAAGTGCCGTGGATAGCTACGTATAAATCGGGATTTTTACGCGGTTTAAGCCGGTTTTGGAACAGTTGGGCTGTCGAAAAAAATATCGTAGTCGCTATTTGTGGTTCGGCGGCTTCGTGGATGATTAAAAAAGTAGTACACCACAAAGGCGGTTTACACAACAGAATTACGCGTCAAATTAATTTGCGACCTTTCACTTTATACAAAACCGAAGAATACTTAACTCAACGCGGTATTCAACTCGACCGATATCAAATCATTCAGATTTATATGGCTTTGGGCGGTATGCCTTTTTACTTGAAAGAAATAAAAAAAGGGAAAAATGCATTACAAAATATCAATGACATCTGCTTTACCGCGAACGGATTGTTAAAAAACGAATTTCCGATTCTATATAATTCGCTTTTTGACCGAGCAAATCGTCACATCAGTATAGCTAAATTATTAGCTGTAAACCCAAAAGGCATGACACGCGATGCAATTGCTGTCAACTCAAAATTAACCAAGGGCGGCACACTTACCACAGTATTACAAGAACTTTCAGAGTCCGGATTTATTATGAGTTTTCGACCTTTCGGCAAAAAAAAGAAAGATACACTTTACCGTTTAACAGATGAATATTCTCTGTTTTACTTGCAATTTATCGAAGGTAAAAGTCTGGAAGGTGATAATATTTGGCATCATTTAAGCCAAACGCCGGCGTATAAAGCATGGAGCGGTTTTACTTTCGAGAGCATCTGCCTAAAACACATTCCGCAAATTAAAAAAACTTTAAGTATTGCCGGAATTTATTCTCTCTCGTCCTCTTTTCATAAAAAGGGTACTGCCGATGAACAAGGCACACAGATTGATTTGGTTATCGACCGGAAAGACCACGTTATAAATCTTTTCGAGATAAAATTTTACGATACGACTTTTACCATCAGTAAAAACTACGCGCAAAATCTGCGAGAAAAAATGCGCATCTTCAAAGAAACAACCGGTACATCCAAACAAATATTTTGGATATTTCTGACTACTTTCGGAGTAAATGAAAACGAACACAACCGAAGTATAATTACGCAGGAGTTGACGATGGATGCGTTATTCAACCAATAAAAAAAGCGACCCCCGCCCCCCAAAGGAAACGAAAGTCGCTTTCTCAAAAATTACCAAGTAAAAAATCCGGTAGCGGCTCGAATCTGTGATTACTCACCGGGTGACTCACTTGTCCCTCAGGAAAGTCACTTTTTGAGTAAAAGCAAAGCATCGACCGATTTGACCCGCGACCAAAGTTTACCGCGAACCAAAGCCGCTTTCCGGAGCAAGACGTCGCAATGCAACGTCTCTACTAATTTACCCTCCGGAATTTTAACGGAATAAACGAACACTCTGTCTTCCCTCCGAGAGATAAGCGACAAGAGACTTCAATAAAGAAAACTCAACATCAAAGCCACCGCCCTTCCCCCGAGCAATCGTACATCGTAATTCGTAAATCGTAAATCGTACATCGTTCCAAGCCTATTTAGCAATCACCACCTTCTCCGAGTACGTTTGACCCTCCGCAGTCACCTGCAAAAAGTAGAAACCGTCGGATAGTGCGCTGACGTTGACCGGCAGATTGGTTTCGCCGCTCGCCGTTACGTTGTAAGATTGCAAGGTGCGACCGTCAACCGTGTGCAAAGTGACATTGACTTCCGTAGCGGTCGTCGTGTTCATGCGCACGTGAATGAAGTCCTGCGCAGGATTCGGGAATACCGAAACGCTCAAATCTTCCGTGACCGGCTCGAAGGTCGAGCTGACAACCTGACTCTCCACGACCGTACCGCGACCGGCGGGCGTCGCACAGGCTTCGTCGCCGTCCGCACTGCTGACGCAGGCATCGCTCACGTAGTTTTTCATGTCCATAAACTCGAAGTCGTCGATGGCCCAACCGAAACCGGCACCGCCGGCGTTCGTACCGAACATCCAACGCAGGTAAACTTCCTGACCCGCAAAGGCACTCATGTCGGCGTAAGAGGCAATCCAACCGTCAGAGTCACCCGAGAAGGCGTTCAAATTCGGAACGACAAAAGTCTGGTATTGTACCTGCGCCGGGTAGTCGCCCCGGAAGAAATCCGCGCCGGCATCCTGCCATACGCTGCCCTCCAGAGGGTCTTCGTCGAGCGTCAACTGGAACAAACCGGCATCCGCACCCGCTTCGGTGTCATAGTTGTGGTAAAAACGAATGACCGGTTGATCACCGTCGATTAACAGACGGTCGATGTTCAACAAAGCATCCTGACTTTCTTCGTCCGGATTCGAGACAAAGAAAGAGTTGTTGCCGCTGTTTGACAATGCGTCCGTCAGTTGGAAGCTGTTTTCCAAATCATCGTCGCTGAAAGTGTTGAAGAAATAGTTGCTCACGTCGCCTTCCATATCGTCGATAAAACGGGTGACGGAGAAAATATCGGGGTCGGTCGCAAATTTGTAAGTCAATACAATTTCATCTTCAAAAGCCATCGTGCCGAGATCGAAGCTGACCATATTGCCGTTGACCGTACCTGCGATGCTGCCGCTGCCGGCTACATAAGTCGTTCCTTCCGGAATTTCGTCGGTCACGACTACGCCGTCAACCGGGTCGGGTTTGTGATTGATAACCGTTACGGTTACGTCGATATCGTCGCCGGCATCTACCAACGGCGTTACTTCTTTGCTGATTTTCAACTCTTGAATACAAGTCGGACGCGGCTCGAAGTCTTCCGATTGGTCGGTAGCCGAGTTAGGGCTGCCTTGGTCGGCAAAGAAACCGGCACCGCGACGCGCGAATACTTCCCAAATCAAACACTGATTAGCACCGTCGTATAGTGCCATATCCGCCGCCAAAATCGCATCCCGACCGTCTAAAAAACCGGGCGAACAAGCCTGATTTTTCATACCTTCAAAAACTAAGCGAACAGCTTTGTTGTTACCGCCGGTGCCTTCGTAAACGTCCGGGTCCCAGCCGTCTTGCTCCACAAATGCCCAGTACAAATCCCAAATCATGTTACACCACACCTCACCGATGGCATGTACCCCGGTGTTGCCCGCTACGTCGCCGTAAGTCAGGGGGCTGATGTTCATATCGGTAGAGTAAGGGAAACGGCGAATACCGCGACCGTCATTCGGCTGACGCTGTACGAAAGTACCGACGCCGCGACGCATATCGCCCGTGTCGCCTTCCTGCGTACCCAAGACCAAGCCCATGAAATCGGACCAGCCTTCGCCCATTTGCTCCGCATTGCCGAGAGAACCTTGATTGGGACCGCAAGTCAAACGAATAGAAATACCGTGACCGAATTCGTGCGCGATGATACCGTTGTCGAAGTCACCGTCGAGTTTTTCCGGACCGGTCATGACCGGCGCGGAGATAGTTGCCTGTAAACCGTCGTCCCCCGCAAATTCGCGGATAGAAGCACAGTCGATACTCTTCATCGACACTACGGGGATGGTCACGGAGTTACCGTCGGCACCCGCTGCCATATTGATAGTCGCATCTTCAAAATTACAAATAATGACACCTACCGCACCCGCTTGCTCGGCAGCCAAGGCTTTAGAACCGAACTCACAACCGCCGCGGTCGATGAGGGCAATTTTACCCGTCAATTCCGTTACGTTTTGGATAGCTTCGCAAGCGTCCGTGCTGTAAGGGTTAAAAATTTGGTCATTAACGATGGTCACACCCGCCGTCACGCCCGGCTCGCCCGGTAAAATTTGCGCACCCCAGTCCGCAGTACCCGTATCGTAAGCACCGCCGACGCTCGCCGGCTCATTCACCTGCAAAAACTGCGAACCGCCGCCGGCACCCCACACGAACATATTGATGCTCGGAGATGTACCGTCGTTGGCGTGCGAGTAGAAAGCATTGTCTTCCTGACCGGCATCCGCGCCCGCCTGTGCGAGTGCGTCGATGGGGTCGCCGCCGATACCGCCGCCGCCGTAGTTATTTTCTTGAAAAGCACCTTCGGAGGTGTTCATACCGTTGGCGAAAGCGAAATCGTGCATGATGTTAGTCATGTAAAACAAGTTCGTTACCGCAGCGGGAATAATCTCTTCCGGCTCCGCATCCGCATCGTAGGGCGGGTCGAAAATCAGGTCATCACCGCCGTCGGGTTCGTCGCCTGCCGAGCTTTGGTTGTCGTCGCGGTCTTCCCACGCCCAGGTGTTGTTACCGCGTGTGATGGTAAATTCGGGACCGTCCACCCCGTCGGTGTCGTGCCAACCGAAAGGAGAAGCGGGCAGGTAAGCGGGATTTTGTACTACGGAGCGGTCACCGTGTGCGGGGCTTTCCAAAGGCAAAGCAAATACGGTGTACTGTGCATTGTCTTCGGCGAGCATTTCTACGGCTGCCGCTTGCGTCGTCAGAGCTTCTTGTACGTTGCCGAGACCTGCGGGCTTTTCGCGGCAGGCTGCGTCGTGGTTGTGGTAAGCATCGTTGGTGTGTGCGCAGTAAATTGTCCAATTTTGTTGTGCCAACACTTCGCCGTTCATGGCGTCGATGCGCATACTCCAACGGTCGTTGTCGGTTTTGAGGTCGATGACCATATCCCACGCGAGGCGGACGCTGCCGTCTTTGAGTTCTTGGTATTGCAGTTCGGTTTCGATGTCGAGCTTCGCAAAATCATCTTTCGCAAATGTCACCTGACGGCTGCCGTTTTCACGAATGACAGTTAAAGCGACACCGGGCGATTGCAAATGTGCCAAAGCCGCCTGTACCGCCTGCTCGGCGTCGAGTGCCGGCTCACCGGAATTGATTTTTGTGTTCAACTCGGCGACAAAGCGTTTTCCGACAAAGAAAACCTCGCCTTCCGCGTCGATAGAGACGTTGATAACGGCTTGGTTGATTTTAATGCCGGCGTATTGCTGCTGCAAATAAACGCGGCTGATGCCCGTTCTTGCGTCGGAAGTAATTGCGCTGACGTGCATGTTTTGCACGTCGTCTTTCGTCAAGCCCCACTCGGCGTGATTGGTATTGACCTCGGCGAGGGCAATGTTAAGCGGCGATTGCACTTGAGCGAATGCCGAACCGCCCGCCAAAAGCAAGGCAAAGAGCAGCATTTTTGTAAAAACTGATTTCATACTAAATTTTTAAGTGGCAAAGAAAATCGTCGGACGTTCTCGTGATTTTCAGCCGGTTTTGATAAGTCTGTAGAAGTTGTCCGTACAAAAAGTACAAACAGGCTGCCAAAGATAAGAAAAAGTGTAATATCTTGCTTAGGCTTTTGTCAGAATAGGGTTAAACAATGTTAATGCGGTAAGAAATCGGGCGGAATGTTAAGCGGGTGACAAGCGGACGGGAGAGATTGCATACAAATGCCAACGGCATGAAGTACTTCAGCCCGGTATGTAAGTGCCGGGAGAAACAAAACACCGAAATAAAATCTACCGCGTCCACGCCCGCCAATCTTTCTCCTCCGGAAAAATATCGTACAAATCAATTTTCAAAGCGGGCAACAAAGCGGATTTTAAATTTTCACCTAAAGTAAAAAACGGCAAACGCGTCGTATACTTACCGGTTTTTTCGTGTAATGAGTAAACAATGATGAAAAAATGCAGCGGGTCGATAATCCAATATTCTTTAACGCCGGCGGCTTCGTAGAGCAGAAATTTATCTTTCATTTCTCGTTTGGCGTTGCCTTGATTTAAAATTTCGACCGCTAAATCCGGTATGCCGATAAGTCCGTCTTTGTCAAATTTATCATCATCGAAAGTCAAAGAAATATCGGGCTGCACGACAATGTCTAATTTTCCTTTTTCTATTCCCTTGACTTCTCTCTGCAAATGCACATCGAAAGGCGCAGGCAGTAAGTCAAATCGACGTTCTTGACTATACAAATGCTGTGCAATTCGGAAGATGACCTGCCCCGAAACGTACTGATGCAAAGTACCCGTTTTCGGTATTAAAACGGGTCTGCCGTGCAGTAATTCTACGCGTTCTTCAAACTGCCACGCGCAATAATCCGCATAGGTGTATCTGCCGGAAAAATCCAATTGGTCGAGCGATGTAAGCATATTTTTTTTCGTAAAAATAATGCAAATGAGCGATACGGAAAAGGCAAAATAACTTTTCGGTCAACCCCTCCCCCCTTCCCCGTGTTCATACTTGCGAAATACTTATTGAATTACCGACAGAAGCAGTTTGAACCGGCAATTACTCACAGGGTGACTCGAAGTCACCTTTTGAGTAATTACCAACTCAACCGACAACAAAATTAAACAGCCACACACATCCATGCAAAAAAATCAACTCGGAAATACCGACCTTCAAGTTTCTAAAATCTGCCTCGGCACCATGACCTTCGGCGAGCAAAACACCGAAGCCGAAGGACACGCACAACTCGACTGTGCCTTAGACCACGGCGTTAATTTCATCGACACGGCAGAAATGTATTCCGTGCCGGGTCGGGCGGAGACGCAGGGCAGCACCGAGCGCATTATCGGCACCTGGCTCAAAAATCGCAGCGACCGCGACCGCATTATCTTAGCAACAAAAGTGACCGGTCCCTCGGCGGGTCTGCAAAAATATATGCGTCCGCTCGACTTCAAACCCGCGTCGATACGCACGGCTTTGGACGGCAGTTTCGAGCGATTACAAACGGACTACATCGACGTTTATCAACTGCACTGGCCCGAGCGCGAAGCCAACTTTTTCGGCAAACGCGGTTACAAACACAATCCCGATAATGAATGGGAAGACAACTTCCTCAGTATCATCGAAACGATGACCGCTTTGATAAGAGAGGGCAAAATCAGACACTGGGGTATCAGCAACGAAACCGCTTGGGGCGCGATGCGTTACCTGCACCTCGCCGATAAACACGACCTGCCCCGCCCCGTCAGCATCCAAAATCCTTACGGTTTGCTCAATCGCACTTACGAAGTCGGCTTGGCGGAGGTCAGCATCCGCGAGTCATTGAGTCTGCTGACTTATTCTCCGATGGCGTTCGGTCTGTTGAGCGGAAAATTTCATAAAAAGCAAGACAACGAAAACGCCAGACTCAATAAATTTAAACAAATGTCGCGCTACAACTCGCAGCAGTGTTGGAATGCCACCGAGAAGTACCTCGCCATCGCCGAAAAACACGGCATGACCCTCGCGCAGATGTCCTTGGCATTCGTCAACGACCGCCCGTTTAACACCTCGACCATCATCGGCGCGACGAATTTGGAACAACTGAAAGAAAATATCGGCAGCGCGGAGATTTCTTTGTCGAAAGAAGTGCTGAAGGAAATCGAAGAAGTACAGGAGCTCATTCCGAATCCTGCGCCGTAGGGTTGGGTGACAGGTGGTGGTTGATAGGTGGTAGAAGGCTACGGGGTTTTGCTTACCTTTGCGGGAGGTTGAGGGGTTTGGAGGTTGGGGAGTTGGGCGGTTGGGGAAAGCACGGAGTTGTAGAGACGTTGCACTGCCACGTCTTACTATGAAAAAACGAAAGCGGCGAAATAACCGAAAAAATAAACAAAGAAAGGACTCAAAATTTTAAAGATGAAACCACAGACTCAAGCCCGGAGAAAGTTCCCCGCTCCGGGGTTAGGGGTTTAGAAACACAGGACAGAGCCGTACTAAAAACCCCCGACCCCGGAGCGGGGAGAACATATTTTCACAACTGAAATTCGTCTTGAATTAAAATTCGATTGCAAAAGGGGAATCTCAAATTTTACTGTTTTACAAAAATCAGAGAACCAAAAATTTTAAAGATGAAACCACAGACTCAAGCCCGGAGAAAGTTCCCCCGATTCGGCCTGTCCCGACTTCAGTCGCGGAGGTTAGGGGTTTAGAAACACAGGACAGAGCCGTACTAAAAACCCCCGACCCCGGAGCGGGGAGAACATATTTTCACAACTGAAATTCGTCTTGAATTAAAATTCGATTGCAAAAGGGGAATCTCAAATTTTACTGTTTTACAAAAATGAGAGAACCAAAAATTTTAAAGATTAAATCACAGACTCAAGCCCGGAGAAAGTTCCCCCGATTCGGGGGTAAGGAGGCTGAAAACACACAGCAAAAACAAACAAAACCTTGGCAGAACAAAACTTTGTAGATTACGTCAGAATCAATACCCGCTCCGGTAAAGGCGGCGGCGGCTCGACGCACTTGCTGCGCGACCGCAACACCTCGAAGGGCGGCCCTGACGGCGGGGACGGCGGACGCGGCGGTCACGTCATCCTGCGCGGCAGCACACACGTGTGGACGCTCCTGCCCTTCCGCTGGCGCAAGCACGTCATTGCGGGCGACGGCGGACACGGCTCGGGCAGTCACTCGCAGGGCAAAGCTGGCGAAGATGTCATTATGGACGTGCCGCTGGGTACGATTATCAAAGACCCCGAAACGGAGGAAGTTTTGGGTGAAATTACGGAGGAAGGCGAGATTTTTGTCATTGCCAAAGGCGGTCGCGGCGGTCTCGGAAATGCTAATTTTAAGTCCTCGACTTTACAGACCCCGCGCTTTGCGCAGCCGGGTGAAGAGGGCGTGGAACACTGGCGCATTTTAGAGCTGAAAGTCTTGGCGGATGTGGGTTTGGTGGGCTTTCCGAATGCCGGAAAGTCAACGCTGCTCTCGGTTATGACGGCGGCAAAACCGAAAATCGGGGCTTATCCGTTTACGACGATTATCCCGAATTTGGGCATTGTCAAATACCGCGATACGCGCTCTTTTGTTATTGCCGACATTCCCGGCATCATCGAAAATGCACACGAAGGCAAAGGTCTCGGGCACCGCTTTTTGCGACACATCGAACGCAACGCGACGCTGCTTTTTATGATTCCCGCCGACACGGATTCGATTAAAAAGGAATACGAAATTCTACTGCACGAATTGGAAATGTACAACCCCGAATTGCTCGACAAACCACGCATTTTGGCCATCACCAAAAGCGACTTGGTGGACGAAGAATTGAAAGAATTAATGCAACCCGACATCCCGAAAGATGTGCCGCACCTGTTCATTTCCGCCGTAGCGCAGAAAGGGCTGACGGAGTTGAAGGATTTGCTTTGGGAAACGATAAATGACGGTGGACGGTAGAGGGTTGACGGTTGACGGGGGCACTCTTCTTGAGAGTATTTGACTTCTTTGCTTTTGGCAATTTCTCCTAATCTATAACTTTATAAGCATAGCACGTAGAGTTGTAAATTCAATCATCATCAAGAACCAACCTCCGTCCACCGTCCGCCTTTCACCGTCCACCGAAAAACAAAATCATGTCAAAAAAACCGATAATTTTCTCCATCGACGACGACCCGCAGGTATTGCGGGCGGTGCGCCGCGATTTGCGCTCGGAGTACAAAGAAGACTACCGCATTGTTTCGACCGAGAGTGCGAAAGATGCTTTGGAAACGCTGAAAGAATTGAAAAAGAAGGGGGAAGATATTGCCCTTTTTCTCTCCGACCAACGCATGCCCGAAATGCTCGGCGTCGATTTTTTGGCGGAAGCGCAAAAGATTTTTCCCGATGCCAAGCAGGTTTTACTGACCGCTTATTCGGATACGGATGCGGCAATAAAAGGCATTAACGATGCCAAGCTGGATTATTATCTGGTCAAGCCGTGGGACCCGCCGGAGGAAAAGATGTTTCCCGTGCTGAATGATTTGCTGGACGAATGGCACATTTCGCACCGCTCGGTTTTTCAGGGGATTCGGGTTATCGGTTTTCAGTATTCGCCCAAATCACACGCGATAAAAGACTTTTTGGCGGGCAATCTGCGTCCTTATCAGTGGCTCGACATCGAACGCAGTACGGAGGCGGAAGAGCTGGTCGAGTTGCACGGTCTGAAGAAAAACGACATGCCGATTGTCACCTTTGAGGACGGTACTTGCATGCACGACCCGACGCTCGCGGAGTTGGCAAAAAAAGTAGGATTAAACGCCGAGGCGCAGTCCGATTTATACGACGTCGCCATCATCGGCGCGGGTCCGGCGGGACTGGCGGCGGGCGTGTACGGCGGCTCGGAGGGTTTGAAAACCTTAGTCATCGAAGCCAACCGACCGGGCGGACAGGCGGGCACTTCCTCGCGCATTGAAAACTATTTGGGCTTTCCGAAAGGGCTGAGCGGTGCGGAACTGACGCGGCGGGCACTCTCGCAGGCGCAGCGTTTCGGCATTGAATTTTTATCGCCGCAACTGGTCAACGATATACAGCACGAGGGCAATCTGAAAGTCGTTAAACTCAAAGACGGCAGCGAAGTCAAGACCAAAGCCGTCATCATCGCCACCGGGGTGCAATACCGCAAACTCAACGCCCCGGGCGTCGAGGACTTCACGGGCCGCGGTGTCTATTACGGAGCCGCCATGACCGAGGCCAACGCCTGCCGCGACCAAATCGTCTATGTCGTAGGCGGCGGCAACTCGGCGGGACAGGGCGCGGTTTATCTTTCCAAATACGCCAAAGAGGTAAAAATTCTCATTCGCAAGCCCGATTTGACCTCCTCCATGTCCTCTTACCTCATCGACCAAATCGACTCCATCGACAACATCGAGGTCATGGGCGGCAAGGAAGTCAAAGAGGTTTTCGGCACAGACCACATCGAAGAACTCTGCCTCGCCGACAGCAACGACCCGGACAGCTACGGCAAGGTGCGCGCCGACGCGCTCTTCATTTTTATCGGTGCCAAACCCTCGACGGAATGGATTGGCGACGCGATGTACCGCGACGAAAAAGGCTACTTGGAAACGGGCAGAGATTTGAGTCGCCACAAGTTATTCAAAAAAGGCTGGCGCATCGAACGCGAACCCTTTCTGCTCGAAACCTGCGTCCCCGGTGTCTTTGCGGCGGGCGATGTACGCTCGGGCGCCATGAACCGCGTGGCGAGTGCCGTGGGCGAAGGAGCAATGGCGATTAAGTTTGTGCACGAGTATTTGGGGACGATATGAGGGGGTTGAGTGAGGCTTACTAACCTTTCGGAAGGTTAGTAAGCCTCACAGATTTTTCGATAGCCCATCGACTAAATTCGATGCTACGGCACAACCACCTCTTCCTAAAACTTACTCAGTTGGCGCGTGGTTTTACCTCGTGCCGTTCATTACCCCTTGAGAGGCAGGCAAGGCGAGAACCTCGCGCGAACGTGTTAACTTAATTCCATACATTATTTCGCTTTTTGAACATCACGCATAAATTTTCTCCTTTTTTCGAAAAAATCATTTGTTTTCTTTCTGCCCAAAAACCATTGTTCTTCCGTAAACTCAAAAATTTCAACATCACTTTTTCTTTCGGGAGGAAAATCCTCTTCGTCATATACGGGATTCGATAAATAAACTCTGAAACCTATAGTAGTATGAGATTCTCCCCATAACATTCCTTCATCGGGAAAGATATAGTTCCCAATCTTTTCTGCTTTAATTCTTCTCAAACAGTTTTCTACACGATTAGAATTAATAATTGCTAAATCAATTTGATACTCTTTATCATCTTTCACAGGTAGTACAAAATCACTGTGGACACCTATACTAATTTCGTAAATAGTTAAATCCAAATGTAAGATTATAAGTTTTTCCTCCAATTTTTCGCTTAGCTTAGTATTTGTATCACCAAATAAAAGTAAATATTTCAAGTTTTCATTACAAATTGACTCATCCATCAAAGATTTAATAAAATTATCTTCTGATATAAAAATCTCCTGTCTTGGTGCCGGATGAAAACTAGCATGCACTTTGTTGAGAAAGAATAGCTCGCACTCTTTTAAAATTTTTAAAACTTCTATAAGGATTTCAATTCTCTTCTTGACGTCATGTATGGTATTTTTTCTTTTGAAACCTTGACTATAAAAATCCTTATCCTTTAAGTCAATAGTCCATACTCCAAGAGCCTCGTTATATTTTTTCATTCAACTATCTATTTAAGAATCAGTTGGCGCGTGGTTTTACCTCGTGCCTTTCACTTTCCCGTCTCCGGCGGATTTTGAATACAGATATTAATTCTGCTTTTACCTTTCCGCCGGAGGCGGGCTAATGTATCACACCTTGAGAGGCAGGCGAGGCAAGAGCCTCGCGCGAACGGTTTGAGTTCAAGACTTACTAACCTTCCGAAAGGTTAGTAGGCCTCACGCCGGCCGATACTTATTCGGTTTCCCGGATAGCCCATCGACTAAAGTCGATGCTACGGCACAGCCACCTCTCCCCTCAAACCCCTACCCATCCGAAGCCCGAATCTTAGTACTCCGCTGTATCCAGCACGGCACAAAGTAAGTGTCGCCGACCTTTAGACTGCGGATGAATATGTCCTCTTTGCTCGGCATGTACTGCGAGTATTGATTGATAAATTTATTCGCTTCGGCCGCCGAGGAGGGGTCGATGCTTTTGGCTTTGTACCACATATCCAGTGCCGTCCAAACGACGACCTGACTGTTCCAGCCGCGCCCCGAGCCGCACAACGGGCCGGAGGAAGCGTACATTCTGCCGATGAGCAGATAGGGTTCGCCCCAACCGCCTTTGAGGTCAGCGGCTTCCAGTGCGTAGCGTCGCGCCTGACTGAAGTTTTTCAGGTGAGCGTAGTAGATTTTGGCGACGAGCATGGTGTATTTAGCTTTCTTTTCGGGGTCGGTTTCGTCGGCAGCTTTGGTTTTGAAGCAATCCAAGGCCTCGGTGTAATTTGCGTCGCGCAATAGGTCATAGCAAGGATTTTGCGCTACGCGGCAGTCCGTTTGGTATTTTTGGTAAATCTCGTTGTACTCCGGCGAGTTAGCTTCCGTGCAGCCGCCGAATTTCAGACGACTCAACACCGTCAGCACATTATCGCAGTCACCGGGACTGGCTTGGTACTCCGGGTAGTATTTTTCCGTGAAATAAGCACAGTCGTAAAAGCCTTTAACGCGCTCGAAATATTCCAATCGCTCGGGCAGATAACCTTTGATTTCTTTGTACAAATCACAGTCCGAGCCTTTGCACTCTTCGGTTTGCTTTTTGAGTGCATCGTTCAGCATTTGCACGTACTTTTTGGCTTCTTCGTCCGTAATTTTTTCCTCGTAGTGCATATCGACGAGCAGGGCACCGAAGGGATTCATGATGAAGTACGGCATGTCGTCTCCGCCCTTTTCGGCGGCTGTGCGCAGCAGTTCGAAGGTCTCTTCTTTGCTGCTGCGGTTGGGATATTTATAAAACAAATCGAAGCCTTTGCGTGCGCCGGCGTAGTTTTCCGCGCCCGGGTAGCAGCGTTCCGTCTCGTCGTACAGCTTAAATATTTCGTCGATGTACTCGTTTATTTTCGTGCTGTCCTGCGTCTGACTGATGAAAACTTCGTAAAAATAAATCCCGTCCAAATAGACCGTATTGCGCTGACCGTCGGCGGCGGGGGCTTTTTCGTACACCGTTTTCCAGCGTTTAAAAGCCTCTTCAATTTCATCGTTTTTCAGCATATCTCGGTAAATGACGTACTGATTTTCGGTATCGTCTTTCTCTTGATACGGCAAATCCTGAAACTTCTTACACGGACTCAAATCGGTCGGCGGCGGGGTCGGCGGGGTCGGTGTTTGGGTGACCGGTTCGGTGACCGTCTTCGGAGTTTTCGGAGTGCAGGAAAAGGCGAAAATTGCCAAAAGAAGGGCGGCGAAGAGTTTGCTTTGGAATGTCATGTTTACGCGGTTTGGTTAGTTAAAAAAAGTTGTCTGTGCATTTATAACCCGAAAGGGCGGTCGTTTGCTTGATAAAGGTAAGAGAAAATCGGGAAACGGGTTTGGGAGATACCGGTAAAATTTTTGAGAAGGTATCATTTCGGGCGTTTATATAGTCCGTCTTTTACCAAACATCCGCCCCCCTCCCCCGTTTCACCTCTAAATCCTATTTTCTTTCATCGCTCAAAAACAAACAACAATGAACAATCTTTTTCGAGGACTTATAGCCGGCTACGGCGCAAAAAAATTAGGCGGCGGTTGCTTTAGTACCATTTTGGTTTTTATCATCATTTGGGTACTTTTAGGCGGCTGCTAAAAATACAGCTGTATCGACTATCGTCGGTATGTCTTGTCCCTACGGTGTCGATTTGCTTCGACACCGTTTTTTATTTCTACTCCCGAAATCTCCATCCTCCTTACAAAACATAAGCACTCGCCTCTCAACGATTCAACAACTCAACAACTCAACACTTTCAAACGCCCGAAAAGTCACCGAAATTCTCCTTCCCGTGTATTTCTTCGTCGCCGGCACTTCGTGCGTAAACGCTTGATTTACCGCGTAAGGCATTACGAAAACCGCCCCGTTTTCCGCTCCGAAATCCCGAAAACCCTTCCCGCCGTAAGGTCGCAGCCGAAAGGCGCGAAAATCTCCTAACGATACCGTTACTATCGGCGCGCCCGCAATCATATTTTTGGTGCTGTCGCGGTGCTTACCGATGTAGTGCCCTTTTTGTCCGTCGTACCAATTCAGCAGCAGCCCGTTCAGTCGCTCGTCGATATTTTCCTTGACCCAAACGTGCAGTTTTTCCAAAATTTCCGGAACGGGTAAAGCCGCATTGACGCGCCCCGTGTAAGCATAATTACGCCCGTAAGCCTGCTGCCAACGCGGCGTCAGCACTTCCTTGCCGTGCATCATAATCACATGATAATCAGCGGGATGTAAATTCCAAATTTCAGCAAAAGGTAAATTTTGCAGTAGCCGGGCGGGTAATTCTCCCGTGTAAAAACAGTGTCCTTCGGACAGTTCGTGCGCGGTAAAGTGTTTGTACATGCTAAGATTTGATTGATGATTGGTTGGAAAATATTCCTGACATTAATTGTTTTTTCGTCGAGTCAAATTATCACTAAAAAAATCAGAAAAAATTTTCTTACATTCATTTTTTCTCCGTTCGTCCTTGGCGAGGGTAAGATAATGCTTTTCTTTACGATAAGATAACGATTCGACTTTCCGATACAGTTTTTTCCGTTCATCGTATTTCTCACGATTTTCATCGGATAAATTTGTCAAGTCTTAAAAAAATGTGAATATTACGTTAACAAACGCGGGGTTAAAGGTATTGCGGTGTTTTCAAAAATCAACTTACACAAGGTACGGGGTACTTCTCTAATAAAAAAGACAGAATACTTCGGCATACTTTCGCATTTTGAAAAATAAGTACCCCGTACCTCCTTAGAAGTGCAAAAAAACGAAACATGATACTCACATATTTAACCTACATATCTTTGGTAACAGGCGGCTTACTCATCCTGCTGATGCTGATTTCTTTAATCGGCGGCTTGGATTTAGACTTCGACCTCGGCGACACCGATATAGACACGGACGCCGGCGGACTCGGCGTTATCAAAGGCGGCTTGACCTTCATTTCCGTCACTTCCTGGGTGATGAAATTGGTATGGGCAACGCAGGAAAGCCCGTGGATTGCTATCGCTATCGGCGTCTTCGCAGGCGCGGCAGCCCTGTGGTTATTGAGTTATCTGTTCAGATTACTGTTGAGCAATGAAGAAAACGTCAACTGGGAAATGACCGACGCCGTTTATCAAGAAGGCAAGGTTTACCTGCGCATTCCGACCGCCGGCGAGGGCATTGTCCGCGTAAAAGTTAAAGGTACGGAGCGCGAACTGAAAGCCAAAACCCGTCATAATCGAGAAATCAAAACCGGCGAAGTCATTCTGGTCACCGATACGGAAGGGGAATACGTGATTGTGGAACCGGTGGTGCGGAATGAGTTTTGAAAGCGAGATGTTAGATTTTAGATTTTAGACGTTAGACTGCTTACGCCACCTAAAATACCACCGACACGATTGCCTCAAGGAGAAAAAACCAAAAACCAAAAATCAACTACACGGTCAAGAAAAAATCGACCGGCAACCATCAACCATCAACTACCAACCATCAACTAACAAAATTATGTCAGGAACCTTAATCGTTGCAGGCTTCATTCTTTTTGTAGCCTTTTTACTCGTCCTCTTCTTCATCAGTCGCTTCAAACGCTGCCCCTCCGACAAAATCTTAGTCGTGTACGGCAAGACCGGCGGCGACTCCTCCGCCAAGTGCTACGCCGGCGGTGCGGCCTTTGTGTGGCCCGTTATTCAGGACTACCAATACCTCGATTTAACGCCTTTGAGTATCGACGTCAACTTGCAGGATGCGCTTTCCAAGCAAAATATCCGCGTGTCGGTGCCTTCGCAGTTTACCGTCGGTATCAGCAACAAACCCAACCTCATGCTCGCGGCGGCGGAGCGTCTTTTGGGCTTGCAGCGACAAGACATCAGCTCGCTTTCGCACGACATTATCATGGGTCAAATGCGCCTCGTGATTGCCAACATGGACATCGAAGAGCTGAACACCGACCGCGATAAATTTGTCGAGTCCGTCTATCGCAACGTCGGCGACGAGTTGCACAAAATCGGTTTGGAACTGATTAACGTCAACGTCACCGACATTCAGGACGAGTCAGGCTACATCGCCGCGCTCGGTAAAGAAGCCGCCGCCAAAGCCATTAACGACGCCCGCGTCAAGGTCGCCAAAGAGGTGCGTACCGGTAGCATCGGTGAGGCCGAAGCACAGCAAGACCAACGGATTAAGGTATCGGACGCCAACTCCCGCGCCGAAATCGGGGAAGCCAAAGCCGATGCCCTCTCCAAGCAAGGTAAAAACGAATCCGCCATCAATATCGCCAACTCCGATGCCGAGCGCGACATTGCCATCGCCGAGTCGGAAAGAAAAGCCATGGCAGCACGAAAAGTAGCGGCCGCCAAAGCACTCGAAGAGGCTTATGTGGCAGAGCAGTCTGCGGAATTGGCGCGGGCAAAAATGGAAGCAGCCCGCAAGCAAGCGGACGAAATCGTCGAAGCAGATATTCAACGCCAAAAGTTGGTTATTCAGGCGCAGGCAGAGGCGGAGCGCAAGCGCGAAATCGCACGCGGTGAAGCCGACGCGACCTTGGCCCACTTTGCCGCACAGGCAAAGGGTATGGAAGAACTGCTGAAAAAACAAGCCGAGGGTTTTCAAAAACTCGTCGATGCCGCCGGCGGTGACCCGCAAAGTGCCATCAACTACCTGATGCTCGACAAACTGACGGAACTGACGCAAATCCAAACCTCCGCCATCAAAGAACTCGACATCGACAAAGTAGTCGTCTATGACAGCGGCAACGGTCAGGGCGTCGGCAATTTTGTCAAAGGTCTGTACGGTATGATGCCCCAACTCAATGACTTTTTGAGTCAAAGCGGAATGACTTTGCCGCAGGCACTGGTACAAAATAAAGAGGTCGAAACGGCAAAAGTCGTGGTGACGGAGAAGCCGAAGGAGAAGTAAACTTTGGTGTTTCTAAATAAGCAAAGCCGCTTCGGAGTCACACCCGAAGCGGCTTTTTAGTGTCGAGTGTCGGATACTTAAATTTCGACAAAAACTCCGGTTTCGGTTTTACCACAGAAATCAAGCAAAAACAAGTATCCGACACTTGTAACCAAAAAGAAACGACTACTCCTTCTCCTTCACCCCCACCGAAAAATAATCCCCTTTTCGATGATAAGTCACCTTCATATTCCCTTGTTTTTTTCTGCCGCGCGCGTCGATGTAGTAAACGTTGCGCAGATTAAACAGCGGTAAAATTTTGGAGTCTTCCGGTGTAAACTCCACGGGTTTGAAGTACATTTTCTTGCGACTCATCACCACTTCGGCAACTTTGTAGGGCTTGCCGCCGCGCTTGACCATCCAGTTATCGGCGGTAGCGTCGGCGTACCAGCGCAGCGGCGTCGGGTCGCGCCCGATAGAGACGCCGTTGCGCTCCAACAGATTGTTGATGTAGCCGACCATAAACTGAGCGCGACGGTCGTCGGTGGCAAAAAGTCCGATGTCTTCGATGTCGGACGAAGGACGGTGCCTGACTTGATTAAAGCGCAGACCCTGCGAGCGATTTTCGGGAATGTTAAAGTCAAAACCGGATTTCTTTTCAAAAGCAAATTCTTCGACTCCGATATTGCGCTCGGCGCGGCGCAGCAGCGTATCGGCTTCGGTGCGTGTGCAGTTGACGGGCAGCCCGCGCTGCGGCTCGATGTACATCTGCCCTTCGTTCCATTTGACCACGCGCAGCGAGTATTTGAAAGGCTGCCTGACCGAATATTCTTCTTCCGTTTCGCGGTTGGTGTAGGTCAGCACGCGCTCGCCCTGCGTCGGATTGACGATGTTGTATTTGTAGTCGATTTTACCGCCGCCGTCCAAGGTCCGAAAAGTCACCCAACTGCCGTACAAATCGTTTTGATTAAACTCCTTGAGCAGCGAAACTTTCTCCTTCTTTTCCCCTTTTTTCTCCGCTTCTTTGGTCTTTTTTACCGATGCCGCAAATTGTCGTTTGCGCTCGTCTTCTTCCAATTTATTCAACACTTTTTCCCACTTATCCGCATCGTAAGCCGCGACGGCGGGGTCGCTTGCCGCCGCTTCATTTCCCGTAAACATCCACGCAAATAACGCTAAGACAAAGACGCAGGTACTGCCGATGAGGTAAGGTTTGAAGTTGAAATCCCGCTCTTTTTGCAACGTACCCTGCGGAGTCGGCGCGCCTGTCAGTCGCGTGCTTTTACCTGCTGAAGCAGTCGGAGCCGCCGTCACGACGGGCGCGGCTACCGGACGCGGCAGAGGTCGCATGGCCGCCGGCGGACGGTAGTTATTGCCGATTTTTTTCCGAAACAACTCGATAAATTTAGCGGCATTCGGCGGGTTCAGAATCATCTTGTCCGTCTGTGCGGCGAGCAGCAAAATGTGCAAGTCTTCATCGGAAAAATGCTGAAAACGGGTCGCTCGTCCGCGCTCGACGGCTTGCGTCAGCAGTTTATTATGCAGATGCCGCGCAAATTCTTCCGTCGGCTTCGCAAAAACGGGCGGCAAATGTTTGAGCATCCGACTGACCTGAATATTGACGTACCTTCTGATGTCGGGCAGCAGAGTAAATCCGCCGGCTGTGGTAAAAACTTGGTCGGTCAGCTTGTCGAATGAGTCCGCAAATTTTTGTAAAAAAGCAATCGAGTCCGCGTAAAGTATTTGTTCGGTTGCCGGGTCGATAGGAATATCCACGAGTTTTATTGCCGCCAGTTTGTATAAGTTTTCGTGCGTCGGTGCGGCTACCGTACTGTTAATAATGTGCGCTTTGGCTTGTACGAAAAGCGGTTGGATTTTGGTTTTGAATTGCGGGTCGGCTAACAGAGCCGCCGTGCGTTTGTCTTCCAAAAAGCGAAAATCGCCGCGTTCCAAAAAATTTAACAGCGGACGCGATTTGTGCAATTTGAGATAAAAAGGCAAATCGCTGCGTAGGCTGTTGAAAGCATTTTTGACTTCGGCAACCGAAAAAAAGACATTGCCGCGTCGGTAGGCAATTCCGTTACCGAACAAAATTTCACGGAGGATTTCGTATTCGCGGGCGTCGAGTTCGGCGGCGGTGAGTGTTTCGAGATTGGGATACCGACCGATAATAAGGTGAACGGGAGACTTAAAATTCATGTTGAGCGGCGGAGTTTACGATTTGATGAAAGCGAAGGGGCAAATTTAGAGAGAAGTCGGAAAAAATTCGGTATCCGTGACCGTTTAATTTATTTTATTCGCTCTCGCAAACCGCTTAAAATCCCGGAAAAGGAATGCTCTTAGTCTCGGCTCGCAGATGAATACGATGTGCGCTTTACGGTAACTTTGCGATGGGAGGGTTATTTATTTTTTGAGTTCCGAGCAAAAAAAATGACCGAAAAATCAAATTTCTCGGTCATTTTAGTTTTAACTCTTCCTGATTGCGTGTGATTTGCAGACCTGCGTAAAAACCGATACCGCATTCATACGGGTGACGGGACAAGTCCTTTTAAATCAAGCTCATACACATCCTAAAAAGCTCTGTGGATTTGTAAGCACATAGGTTGTACAAATTTGCAAGCGGACGCGATTACAAAAGAGTCTGAATTTTCAATCGACACAAAATCGCACAAAAAATATCACACTACGGAGAACACAACGGGGTCGGACACGTAACCGTTATGAGGTATTCCTCCGTTTCACCGTCGGCGGCACAATCTCCGTTACCGCAGGGGCTCGTCGTACCGGCGTCGTCGGTGCTGACCCGCATTCGCAAAGCTAAGCCTTGATTTTTCTGCGCAGTCGTCGGCACCGTTACCGCTTGGTAAATGGTAAATGTACCGTTATTGTCGGCGGCGGAAAAGACCTCGTCGGCAACCTGTTCGTCGGCGTCGTCAAAATCACCGTCACCGTTCCAATCTATCCACATCCGAAAATAGGCGTCATCTCCCGAGGCATTGTAAATGACTACGGGCAGACGCAGATTTCCGCCGGCGACTATTCTTACGTTTTCGCCCAAAAGCAGCCCGTCGTCTGCATCGGAGTCCACGTTATCGCTTGCCCCGGGGTCGGCGGTTACTTCATTGCCGAAGTAAATATCGCTGTCGATAAAGTGACACGGTGCGGAGGGACAGGCGGCGTCGCAGCAATCGGGAAAGTCACGTTGTCGATAAAAGCCGAAATCTACGGTTAAATTACTGAACTCGTCGGCGGCGGCGGTACCGGTAGTGCTGCCCGCCGCATAGCTGCCGGGGGCTGTTTCGCCGGTCGGTTCCGTACCGCTCAAAGTAATGACTCCGGAGCGCACGGCTCCGTTGAAGGGAGTATCCAAGCCGTTATCGTTTAGGTCGCCGTTTGCGTTAGGATTACTTTCCTGCGCCGCGCCGTCGGTAGAAGAAAAGTGTTGTAAAGTACCGGATGCGGCAAAATTTGCGGCAGTAATTTCCACGATATAATCGCCTTCCGGCAAGTCGTCGAAACGATAATAACCGCCGTTGCCGGTAATCACCGTCAAAGGCTGTATGCCCGGAGTGTCGGGGTCGCTGTCGTAGGCAGAGCCGTCGGCATTCAACAGCAACAGCTCGATGCCGTCGATACCGGTTTCCGTGCCGTTTTGAGTGCCGTTTCGGTCAGAGTCATTAAAGACGCGATTTCCGAGCGAGTACACGGTAACGGCACAGTCGAGTGCCGGCGTCGTAATCGTCTCATCCGTAAAGCAGCCGTCCTCTCCGTTCCAGATGCGTACCGTGTATTCGGTGTCGTGCATCAAGCCGGTTAAAGTGCTGCTGCCCCCGCTGACATCCGTGTTGGAAGCGTCACCGTAGGCGGGACCGGTGTAGGTGCTGCCGGGGGAGGCGTTCGCTTGGTCGCCGTCGGTTACCTGTATGAGAGAAAGGGTCGCGTCGTCGTTCGGTGTATCGCCGGTGCAGCTGCCTTCTGCGGCGGCTAAATTTGCCGTCGGCGAAATACAATCCGTACAAGTCACTCCCAAATCGTATTTATGGTCACCGCAGCCCGTCTCTGCCGTAGTCATTGCGATAAACGGCAGACCGTCGGGGCGGTTGCCCAAACTGCCGCTTGTCAAAGTACTCGGATCGACATCGGAGTCGATTTTGTCATTATCGCCCGCGTCGAAGTCGGCGGTAATGCCGTAGTCGTTGCCGCCGAAAGTAAATTCACCGCCGGAAAATTGACCGTCACCGAAGACAATAAAATAATCGGTTTCGGCGGTCAGGCCCGTGTAGCTGCCCGAAGTCGCACTGCCGTCGGGATTAACTCCGTTGACATCGACGTTGGTTTCGTTAAAAGCATACTGTCCGCCGGCGGTCGTTGCGGTCAGACCGACGAGGGTGCCGGCTGCGTCGTAAAGCTGCACGGTCAGTCCGTCGATACCGCGCTCGCAGGCATCCTGAATGCCGTTTTGCAGGGAGTCGCACCAGACGTAGTTGCCGATTTCGAGGGGGGCGGCGTCGCACATAACTTCCGTATCACCGATACCCGCCGCTTTGGCGAAAGTTTGCGTATCGCCGTTTTCGTATAACTCATAGGAGCGGGTCCGATTTCCGTCTTGAGTGCTGAGCCAAATTACACCGCCGGCGTTGACATTGTCATTATCTACTCTCAAGCCCGGATCAAAAGCGGACATAAAAACCTCTCCCTTTCCTTTTACCAATCCTACTTGTCCCAAAGTAATTTCCGAGTGCAGTGAGAAAGGATGGGTAGGAGAATAATTGTCTTCCCCGAAAAATTCTCCGCCTCCGATACCTTCGTTATTTCCGATACCGACGGCAGAGGAGCGATTGCCGACGCTGCCGTTGTTTTCGACTGTCCAAGTGCCGTTACCGTTGTCGGCAAAAATCACCACATCTCCCGCATTCACTCCGTCAAAATTACCCGAAATACAACTGTTGTTTGCAGAACTGTACTGAACACCCGTCTGATCTCCGAAACGATCGGCGATGCCGAGGATTAAAAATTGTTCTTCATCAAACTCAATGTCCCAGGCCCAAGGTTGCGGATAAAAAGCCAAGTCGTCTCCGTTGTCACAAAGAAAGGTTTCGGTATTTATCCATGGGTTCCATGTGCCCGGTGAGCTTCTGCCGGCTGAATTGGACGGTCGTGTATAATTCAAATCCGCCTCGGCAACTTTTGTATGAATGCCGTTTTCAAATTTATACACATAAGCAGCCAGATAGTCTTCGGGGTTACCCGCTGCTGTACCGATATTTTCGGCGGTGCAGGTCAGCGTGTAGTAAAGTACACCTTTTTCAATTGCCAAACCGCCGGGGCGTAAATTGTAATCAAGCTCGCCCGCCGGAGTATCGGGGTGCTGCGGACAATCTGCCGGCACCGCAAAATCATGGGTTTGAAAATTTTGTGAAGCAATATCTATTTCGTACAGTTTGCGGTCGAAAAGATTAACCGCCCACAGCGTCTGTCCGTCTTCCGAAACTTCAACATCCGCTAAGCCTGTTTTTCCGACAAAATCCCACACGTCGTCGTGCTCTTGATTTAAATCGGCGTATTGGTGAACATCGTTACCGGCGGGTAATTCCGTAAAAGTGTTTACTGCTCCGCTGTTGACATCTATGCTGAAAATTCTGCCCGGAGCAGCATTATCCGTAGCGTTACCGTAACCGACAAATGATTTGAAATAGGCTGCGGCATAGATTGTTTCGTTATCACGTCGATATGCCAAGCCCTTGACAGGACCTACCTCGGTGTCTAAAGCCAAAGAAGTATAGGCAGGCATATTCAAATTGCCGCCCGACGAATTATCCTGTGAAACATCGGTCACTCCCGACTCATAGGGGAAACTGACGACGGAAGAAAGACCGTCGCTCTGGGTGCCGCTCGTAAAGCAGGTAGTCACAATCATCGGATTCTCCTGACAATAATCAGCCGAACTGCTGACACTAAACTCGGTACAAGCCGGGGCGGTAACGAACTGCACATCCGAGCCGTTGTCCGTGCCGAGGTGAGTCGGCTGCGCCCAACAGGCTACGGACTCGGGCAGTACGAACTCTACCCGGTAGGCTTCCGTATCGTTCAAACCGCAAACCTGCCAATTGCCCTGCCCGTCGGAGTAGGTCGAACCGACTAAAGTATTTTCACAATCATAAATCAAAGCCTGTACTCCCGTTACGCCGGGTTCGTTGGGGTCATCCGCACCGTTGCAGTTAAAATCTTCAAAGACATTACCGCCGATACAGCCGGATTGAGCCGTACAGTCTCCGACGGGGTCGGGGCAGGGGGTAGGGGTTTTGAGGCTGCGGCTTTCGGAGCAACCGCCCTCGGCAGTATAAGCGGCGGTAAAATTTTGCCGGCCGGTACCGTCGGCAGAGGCAGAGGTCGTAAACAAGGCGGGGCTGCTGTCTGTCGCAGTATCTATGGTACCGATAACCGCGCCGTTATGAGTGACCTCGATGGTTTCCGCACCGCCACAGAGCGCGACCTCCCAAGAGACGGTCACGTCATAATCTGCGGTAAAGTTATTACTCCCGCCGTCGGTACAATCGGTTTGCGCGACTTCCAAAGCAAGCGAAGCCACTCTGACGTTGAAAGTAATATCGACGGAGCCGCATTGGGTATTGGAGCCGGACTTGGTAAAAGTACCGCAGGCATTCGGGCCCGTGACGGTGATGCTTTGATCGCAATCATCGTAAGTAAAGCCGGTATTGGCGGGGTCTTCTTCCCACATTTGCGCGCAGACGATGCCTTCACAGGAAAAAATTTCGTTTAGGAACAATTTTTGCCCGACGCCTGCCTCGCACAGAAGAGTATCCGTTACTATAGGTGAGTCGGTCGGGCAACATTCGGTACTAACGGCAATGCCCTTCGCGGAAGAAGAGGTGCCGGTAGTCGGAACAGCGGCTCCTAAATAATTCAAATCGGTATCGAAGAGAGATACGCAATCATCGGTAGCTGATTGAGTAGAAACATACAGAAAACCGGACATTTGACTGTATTCGATACCGATAGCTCTGTGCCATCCGCCGTCACCACCGGTCATATCCCAGGCTGTTTGAGCAACCAATGCTCCGGTATTATCATATTTTAAGATTTTGCCGTTGCCGCTTGCATACACGCCCGCATTGATAACAACGTAGATATTGCCGTCATTATCTCCTTGCACACCGGCTATATAAAAGCGCGGCAAGCAAGTCATCCCGATGGTAATATCCGTAGTCGGGCAGACGGTCAAAAATTCGTCTATCGTGTTTCCGTCCGTCATTTCAGATAAATTCCAGCGGTATAAAATACTACCTGTGGTACTTCCGAATGCTTCCGTTGCATAAAAGGTTTCGGTTATTTTGTTGAAACTGAAACCCCAATCCTGCCCCGCTGCTCCCGAAGAATTTTCAAAGGTTATGCTGCCCTCCGAATTACCCGTACACAGGTCGTAAAATTCAAGTTGTTGGTTGTACCAATCGTTGGCAAAAAGAATATTGCCTACCGACTCTAAATTAGTGGGTGCTCTTTGTATGTTGAATTCCGCCGCCGGAACAATTTCTCCCGCACAATTCAGTTTTCTGATGCGACCGTTTGGTTGAAGTCCCTCTCCGATATAAAGATTTCCGTTTAAATCCATACCCAACCCGTGGGGCGAAGGCAACTGTGAAGTACCGCTGCCCGGATACCAGGCATTTCCGTTTACTAATATTTCAGACACACTTCCGTCGGCAGGGTTTATCTCGTATTTGTGTACTTTACCGCCGTCGGTCGTTTCGTTGAGGTACATATAATCAATGCAATTACAAGATACGGGCGGCGGCGGATTCTGAGTTTGGCGAAAGCCGAAGTCATAAGAATGATTATTTTCCCCCGCATCACCGAGCAGAAACGCAGCTTCGGCGGTATCGCCG
The DNA here is from genome assembly GCA_020629965.1 of Saprospiraceae bacterium. Taxonomy (GTDB): domain Bacteria; phylum Bacteroidota; class Bacteroidia; order Chitinophagales; family Saprospiraceae; genus JAHDCG01. The sequence continues at coordinate 25,631 of JAHDCG010000054.1, forward strand.
GTTTTCATGCCGTCGGAGTCGCGCAGGTCGCCGTTTGTCGAAGAGTCGGCATCGTTGCTCGTAATAAACAGACCCGACAAATTTGCCTGCTGTGAGCCGCCTTCGGCATCCGGGATGCGCACTTTGTAATTTTCGGCGGCAGCCAAGCCGAGATTATAAATAAAGGCGGCGGTAGAAGTGCCGACGGCGGTTGAGAAAATGTAATTTCCCTCGGCATCAGTTACGGCGGTAGCGAGGACATTATCGGCGGCATCGGTCAATTCTACGTTTACCCCGGCAATGCCGCTTTCGTCGGCATCCTGAATACCGTCGCCGTCGTCGTCGCTCCATACGCGATTACCGATTTCTACGGGGGCGGGGGCACAAAGCAATTCTACATCACCGAGCCCCAAAGCTTTATTTAGGGTTGCGCCGCCGTTACTACCGTCAAAAATCAGATAGCCGTCGTCTTTCCAACCGTCGGTGTTGTTTAACCAAACTATGCCTCCCGAAGTATTTGAAAGAGGATTCATAGAGCTGGAAATGACATTATTCGACCCGGCAAGCAAAGCGATTGCTCCCTGAGTATTTTCTTTATGAGAACCGCTGTTTTCCAGTTCGTCTCCGCTGTAATATTCCTGCCCGTTAATACCGCGACCGTCGTTAGAGGCATCGGGATGCAGAGGGGTAACACAGCCTCCGGTTCCTTCTAAAAAATAGGTGTCGTCAATCTTACATACGCGAATAACATCTCCGCCGATTTCCCCGGAATACAACGTATTGTCCGCAGGATCTACACTGCTGTTATTGTTCCCGACTTGAAAGCCCAATCTGTCTCCGAAACCTAAAATAATCGAACCGTCGATGTCAAACTCTAAATCGGTTATAATCGGCTGCGGATAACCGGCTTCTCTGTCGTCGGGGTTAGTGCTCCAGACTATTTGGTCAAAATCGGTAACCCAGGCATTCCATTGCCGCCTAAACGGAACGTCACCGTTGCCCGGTGAGTCGCGTCTTTCCTGTATGTTTATCGGTCCGAACTCCGTGGTAAAAGAATTGCCATCCAGCTTCATTACATAAGCAAACAATTCGTCTCGGGCATCTGCGGGATCGGTCAAGGCGGTGGTTTGTCCGGTACAAACGACGCCCGCATAGAGAGAACCCCGATATAGTTTTAAGCCCCATACTCTGTAATCTCCGTTTGTACAACCCGGGTCTAAGCCGGTGTCATATTTGGTCACGGTTCCGACAGCAGCCGGAGCATCGGTCGAAACAACCGACGATACATCGATACTGTACACGGAGTTGTCTGATAAATTTGACACCCAAAGGGTATTTCCGTCTTCGGAAACTTCAATATCTCCGAAAGACATTTTTCCGATTAAGTCGAATATTTCGGGGTCGCGCGAAAGTTGCGGTCCCGGCTGCCATGAAGTATTTGTACGAGGGTCGGGAACGGCAGTGACCACATTAGATAAGTCGAGGTGTCCCTGTAAAACAGGCACAATCGGATCGGAATAATCAAACATATAGATTGCGTAGGCTCCCGCAGGTCCGAAAGCAGAGTGCCTCTTAGCGACCGATGCGGCATACACTCTGCTGTTTTTTCGGTCGTACGCGGTGCCGTAGGTAGTACCGATATCGTCATGGTCGGCGGAATAAATGTGGTCGTCCGAATTTTCACCCGTACTCGAAAATTTGAAGCCGACGAAGGCGGGTTCTTCTCCGTTCGGTCCGCCGTCGGCAGTTAATGCTTGATTAGCGAAACAAGGAATAACTAAAGGAGGATCATTACTGTGACAGTAAAAGGCAGGATAATTAATCGCAAAATCAGCTTCGGTCGTTGCTGTCGTATAAAATTGAATGTCCGAAAAATTTTGTCCTCCCATTGCCGTCGGGAAATCAGTGCTTTGATAGCCCGTAAATTCAATTCTTACGGGAAAGCTGAGTCCGGAAAAATTGTAGTTGCCCGCTGCATCCGAAACTTGAGTTCCGCCGACTTGCACACCTGACGGATTGTATGCTCTTATTTCTATGTTCGGTACACCGATTTCGTTGTATTCGCTCTGCGTATCAAAACTGCCGTTGCCGTTAAAATCGTAATACACTTTTCCGGATACCTGAGCAAAAATGCCTTGACCGACCGGTAAAATAAAACAAACCAAAAAGGCGTATTTTCTCGCTGCAAAATTTAGTCTGCGAGTTGATAAAGTCGAAAAAAACCGAACCAAAAACAAAAAGGTATCAGTATCTGTTTTTTTTGATTTGAATAAGTTATTCATGGGAAAATGAATTATGAATTGTGTTTATTTGAAAGGAAAATGACCCTTTTTTTGCAGAAGGAAATACAGTTTTGCGTACCTAAGTAAAATTGATATTCGGGCTGTCCTTCCTTTGACTCTTCAACAATTTTTGCATTCTTCTTCGACGCGGCTAAAATTCCTTATGCCGATGACTCGGCTTAACAAAAGACTTTAGACCACTAACGGTCAGGAAGAATCACAGACTCGACAAGTCCCGTAACGGAATATGCGAATTTAAAAAAATGCTGATATTTAGTTTTGAGTACAGAAAAAATGCACAGTCGAAGTGACGGAGAAAGCGAGATAAGTAAAATAATCGTACCGAATAAAAGTCTGTATTGATATTGCAAATGACTATCGGAATTCTTTACTTTTTGTCGGCAACAACTCGATAAACGGAGTATTTATCGTTTGCTGCGGGTATCATTGTTAAACATCAAATTTATTGCCGTCAACCGATAAAATCAAATATTATGCCGATAGATAGGATATATTATATTGAAACTGAAGAAAAAATATAGCTGAGGATAAACTAAACTGTAGCATTGAAACCGCTTTGAACAGTACGGAACGCTACGCGTTTTTGTCAAGAGAAAAGGTAATTTTTCAATTTGAGATACCTGACTCGTTGAACTTTTTGTGAATTGGTGCAGTGTCGGCTTTTCCAAAGGGTCGTAACCATCGGGAGTCAGTTCTAAATCACCTGAAAACCGATTAAAATCATTTATTTTTACAGAAACGCAAACACCAAATACTCACCGAAAAACAGTACCCAAATAAACCGGTAATAATTGAAAACGGAGTCTTGATTTTGTAAATTCGTGCGCAACATACCGAGCAATAATAACAGCAGAAAAAAACCGTGTACACCCGAAAAAAGCAAACTGTCCACCTGTACTTTAAACAGAAACGGAGCCAAAATACACAACACAAACAGCGTCATCATAATTACATTGCCGAAGGCAAAAACACGCCGCCGACCTAAGCGCACGGATAAGGTACGCACCGCAAATTTCGCGTCGCCCTCAGTATCGGGCAGGTCTTTAAACAGGGCAATAATGAGACTGTAAACCACAATCACTACCGTCAACAACCACACCAAAGGCGTAATGCTGTGCGCCCCGTTGATGTGCGCGTGAAAGTGCAAAAACAGCAACAAATTGACAATAATGCCGCGCACGGCAATGATGCAAAACGCCGCCCAAAACGGATATTTTTTCAAGCGCAGCGGCGGCAGCGAATAAGCAATGCCGAGTGCCAAACTCAACAACACCGTCCACAGCAAATAACCTCCGATGAAGACCGCCAAAATCAATGACACCGCCAAACCGATACCGACAATCAGCTTTCCCGTTTGCAGAGAAAACGCGCCCGAAGCTAACGGCAGATAGGGTTTGTTGATTTTATCGATTTCAATATCCGTGATTTGATTCAAACCGACGATGAAAATATTCGCGCCGAGGCAGGCGATAATCGTCAATCCCAACAGCGAACCGTACATCTCCGTGCCGTCGGCGTACGACAGCGCAATGAGCCACAAGGTGACAATGCTCAACGTCGTGCCGATGATGGTGTGCAGACGCGAAAAACGGATGAAATTGAGGAGGAAATGCAAATAAATGTTTATTTGTTGATTCGGTTATTTGTTTATTTGGCGGCAGACGCCGGCGGTTATTTTTCTCCTTGCAGCAAGGCAAATTTCAGCAGACCGCGCTTGTAGCCTTCCGTCATATACCGCATCGTCCACGCGCCTTTGAGAGCGGGGGCACCGGCTTTGAGCAAGCCCGTGACGCTTTTCCAGCTAAAGGCGGATTTAATCACGGCTTTCCAAAAAGGAGCGACTTCATCCGTCCAGTCTTCGGTTTTGATATTTTTAAAGCCCGTTTGTTGCGCAAATTCGGCGTATTCCGACATCGGTATCATTGGCGGCAGATGGTAATTTTTGTAGATTTTTTGCAGCAGTTTTTGCTCGTCGTCGGTCAGTTCACTTTGCGGCGCGCGAACGCACCAAGTGACCATCAGCAGCTTTCCGCCGGGCTGTAAAAGGTCGTAAAACATTTGTACCAGACCGCTTTTATCCGCGATGTGTTCCGCACTTTCGAGCGACCAAATGAGGTCTTTGTTCGGCTGTTCCGTATCGCCCAAAGTCATCATGTCCTGCACGCGAATCTCGACTTTGTCCTGCAAATTTGCCCGCCGATTGTAGTGCGCCGCCCGCTCCGCCTGCACCGAGCTGAGAGTGACGCCCGTTACGTTTGCGCCGTATTTATGCGCTAAATACCGCGCACTGCCGCCGACTCCGCAGCCCGCGTCGATGATGCGCTGCGGTCGCTGCACCTCGCCCCATTCGAGCAACCTTTCCACCAATTCGACCTGCGCCTCGCGGTGACTGACGGCGGGTTTACCCTCCGTACCGTACCAGCCGTGATGCATGTGCTCGCCCCACACATCGAGCCACAGCGGCGTACTGACGTCGTAGAAGTTTTTGATGTCGGCGTTTAATGTGTTCGGCATAATTCCTTTTTTTTTTGAATTGTTGGAGTGGTTGGAGTCGTTGGAATGGTTTGAGTTGTCGCGCCCGGGCAACCGGCAACCGGCAACCGACAACCGACAACTAAAAATTACCGTTTTTTCCCCAACCACCAAGCCAATGCCACCACCCCGACGGCGAGCGCACCGAGTACGGTTTTCTGCTCCGTGTTGAGGGTTTCGCGCATTTCGGGCGGCAGATGTTTTTGGCGGTCGCCGTGTACGAGATAGCCGACCAAAGCAATCGGAATGAAGATAAAACCGGCGAGCGAACCGAGCGCAACCCGACCAATCATCAGGGCGGTGCGGGCGACGGTCATTTCTTCGTCCTGCGGTTTTAAGGCGGACACGACGGCAACCGAGTCACCGGGGGCGGGCTTGGGTTTGGGCTTAGCGTCCATTGGTTTGTCACCGGCGATGGCGATGCCGAAGTGCGTTTTGCCGGGCGTAAACCAGTGCGGGTCCACATAGACGTAGCGGATATTTTCAAAGCCTGCTTCTTCGTAAAATTTGAAATAATCTTTTTCGGGCGGAAAGAGCATCCAGGTCGTCGCGAAAAAGCGACCGACGGGATTTCCGGGTTCTATCGGACCGATGAGCAAAGCCGTGCCGCCGGGTTTGACGACGCGAAAAGCCTCATCGACGCCCCGCTGCGGGTCGGGCCAATACTCGATACTGCCGGCACTCACGTAGCGGTCGAAAGTATCGTCCGGGTAAGGAATATTTTCGGCGTCGCCGATGCGAAAAGTACAATCCTGCAGGTCGGGTTTCGCCTTTGCCTTCGCCATTTGTTGGTGGCTTTGATCCACGCAGAACACATTGTGCGCGGGCACGCGCTTGACAATGCCCTGCGTCGTAAAACCGGTGCCGGAGCCTACGTCGATAACTTTCAGATTCGGGTCGTCGAGTTTGCCGATGTCCAGTGATTCTTCGCGCATTCTGACCGTCCAAAAGAGGGGGTTGACGAGGTTGTCGTAGAAGTTGGAGAGGAAATAGTAGAACCAGTAGGCTTCTTTTTTATGTTGTACTAATTGCATTTTTTTTGAGACTTTAGACGTTAGATTTTAGATGTTAGAATTCCGAACGGTCAGATTTTAGACTTAGCATTGTTCTTCTGCATAAGCGGTGCAACTTCGATTTCGGCGGCGGTCGCGTCGCGGTGCGTGATGGTCGTAACGGGGCAAATCGCCTCGCAAACCATACAGGCAATATCGCAAACGGTATTGACGGCGATGGTATCGAAGTCACTGATGAACGGCTCGGGCTGCGGACAAACCGCCACGCAGGCTCCGCAGTTTATGCAGGCATTCCAGCCGATATCGAAAAGGACGGGTTTGTTCATTTTTTTGTTTTGTTCTGTTTTTAATCGGGTGTGGGAAGGTTGCCGTTTTTTACTCACAGGGTGACTCAAAGTCACCTTTTGAGTAAAAAACGGCAACCGATACACCCATCAAATCTTCTTATACTCCGAATCCGGACTAAAATAATCCGACATAATCTTATACAACTTACGATTGCGCTCTTCCAAATCTTCGGTTTTAAAAATTTCGGTTTTCTCGTCGTAGAGCTTCCACATTTTATTGCCGAGCTTTTCGAGCCAATTATCTTGATAGCCTTTTAGGTCTGCTTTTTTAAATGCGCCGCCGCTGTTGATTTGTTCGACCAAAAAATCCGCCGCGATTTTGCCACCGCTGAGCGCCGTGTGGATGCCGCCGCCCGTTATCGGGTTGACGTGGCGCGCGGCGTCGCCGACGAGGACTAAATTATCGGCGTACTGCGTTTTCAGCGGTGCCGCGAGGGGGACGCCGCCGCCCTGTATTTCTAAGATGCGGGCATTTTTAAAGCGGTCGCCGAAGAAAGATTGTTTGATAAATTTGTCGAGTTGCTCGCGGGCGTTGAGTTCCGTAACGGTCGGGATGACCCCGAGTCCGATTTCGGCGTAGCCGTGCCCTTTGGGGAAGACCCAAGCGTAGCCGCCGGGTGCCCATTCGTGACCGGTGATGATTTCCAGCAAGCCTTCCGTTTCGACTTTATCGACGATAAATTGCAGACAACTCGCCAGCTCCGTCAGTCTGATTTGAGTGCGCAGTCCCGCCCATTTTCCGACCACGGATTGCAGACCGTCCGCACCGACGAGGACTTTACAGCGCAGGGTCATTTTTTCGTTGAAGCGGCGCACATCGACCTCGCAGGTGCCGTCGGGCTGCGGGCGGTAGCCGAGTCCTTCCGTTTTGAGGTAGGTTTCCGCACCCGCTCTTTCGGCGAGGGTCATCAGATGCCGATCGAAGCGGCGGCGGTCCACAACGTAGCCGAGGGGTGATTTATCCGCGCTTCCGCCGTATTTTTCGGGGGCGAGTCGGCGGTAATCAATCGTTTTTTTATCGCCTTTTTCATTGTAAATACCGAAGCCGTAGATGGGTTCCAAAATAAATTCCGCGTCGGGTCTGATGCCGACTTCTTCCAGTCCGTGCCGGCTGACGGCGCCGCTGCACTGAATGGGTGCGCCGAGTTCCTGCTTTTTATCGAGCAGTAAGACTTGCAAGCCCCGATTTGCCGCGAGTCGTGCGACGGTAGCCCCGGCGGGTCCGCTGCCGATGATGATGAGGTCGTAAAGTGTATTTTCGGACATAAGAAGATTGGAATGTGTGGTAGAAAGAGCATTTTATTTTCGCCCTTTGCAGAGTAACGGGGGAGGTCGGGTTAAGTTTGCCGAGAAAAAATTTAAGCCGATATTTTCTCACTCACTCCCCGTACCCGCTCCGCTTAAAAAACCGCTTCGCATTCTTTATCGCCAAAATATCCCGCAAGGCCTGCGCTTTGTCCTCGGCTCGATTGTAGTAGCTTTCACAAATTTTATAACCTACAAAATAGCCCAAATCCGCCGGCACTCCTTCCTCCGTATTGTCTCCCTGATACAGCCAATTATCGACATTTTTGCCGTACATATCTTCTTTAAAATCCGCCCAAACCTCGGCTTCGTGCGCATTGCCGTAGGCGTAAATATTTTGATTGATGGTATTGCCCGTTACTTTTACGGCTAAAAAATCCGCTGCGCCTTCCATCAAACACGTCGTCAAAACGCGGTTGTTGAGATAACTCAATACAGAACCCAAGTTTACCTTTTGCAACGCGTGTACATATTCATGCGCAACCATTCCCGTCACATCGAACTCTTTGTTAAAAACGCTTTTCAGCCAATTATTTAACTCGGCGGTGTAGGTCGTGCTGTCCGTCGCCGCGATTTCGGTACCGATGAGTAAATAGTTGTTCGACACCGTGCCGCCCGTGCGCAGACAGCCGATGGCGAAGCACACTTTGGGCGTTTCACGCCCCGGAAATGCGGCGGAATACTGCTCGACGATTTTTTCCAATTGCGGACGAATGGTCTTTACGCGCAAGGTATTCGGGCGAACAGACTGCCAATATTTCGGATATTTTCCGACCAAAACCGTGTACTCTTCCGCCGTAAAATCTCGGACTTTAAGAAACTCGACAAAACCCGGACTTGCCTTGTCGATGTAGGCGGTTTGAAAAATGCGAATGCTGTCTTCCGGGGTTTCGGCGGTCGGTAAGAGGTCGTAAGCCGCCCAAAAATTGTCGATGTCGGAAGTCAAAATATCGGTTTGCACCTGCCCGCACAGATTTGCGGCGCTGAAGAGAAAGAGAAAAAGTACCTTTACGGTCGTTGTTTTCATAGGTCGTTATTTTTTGAAAATTATCGTCTTGTGACGCAGGATTTTAAGAAAATTATTGCCGAAAGAAAAAGACATCGGTCAGGGTTTTCGGTTGCTTTGCTGTTGTGCATATTACTGCCCGGAAGTCGAATAGTAACAGCGACTTTTAAGTCGTCTAAAAAACGAAGTTTTTTGCTGAACGCGGCAAAAATTATCGATTAACGGCAAGCCGTTTTTTTACGACCGGCTGAAGCCGGCGGTTACTACAGGCGCGCGAAATTCATAGATTAAACAATCACAAACCCAAAGAAAAACCGAAGTTTTCTAAAATAAAAAAACAGTTTACACTCAAAATTATGCAAAAAATTCACAATCTGCTGTTCTGCTTTTTTCTCTTGTCGAGTCTGTCGCTTATCGCCCAAATCGAAGGCGACGCCGTCTTTGCCGAAGACCAAATTATCACCGTCGAATTGGAGTTTTCCCAACCCGGCTTCTTCGACAGTCTGCTGCTCAATTACGAAACAGCGGACTACATGAAAGCCGACCTGACCCTGACCGACAACACCGGCACGACCGTACTCAACGAAGTCGGCGTGCGCTTGAAAGGCAACTCGACGTTCAATCATCCGAACAATAAAAAAGCCTTCAAAATCGACATCAACGAGTACGTCAGCGGGCAAAACTACGACGGGCTGAAAAAACTGAACTTCAGCAACGGCTTTAAAGACCCGACGCTGCTGCGCGAAAAAATCTTTTTCGACGCGGCACGCGCGGCGGGTGCACCGGCTCCGCGTGCGAATTTCGCTAACGTTTATTTTAACGGCGAGCTGTGGGGTTTTTATACCGTAGTCGAACAAATCGACGACCAATTTTTGGATTGGCGCATCCTCGACGACGACGGTAATCTTTTCAAAGCGGGCGATAACTTCGGCGGCGGTCCGCAGGGCGGCGGCAATGCGGCAGACCTGCAATGGTACGGTACCGACCAAGAAGAATACGCGGAACGCTACGAACTGAAAAGCAATGAAGACGAAAACGATTGGTCGGATTTAATCGACCTCATCGACTACATCGACAACTCCTCGCAGGCGGATTTTACGGCAGAGTTCGACACCCGTTTCGAGGCGGAGGAGTACCTGACTTCGGCGGCTTTGGATAACATTTTCAGCAATCTCGACAGCTACACCGGCTCGGCGCGCAACTACTACCTGTACCACAATCTGACGACCGATAAGTGGGAATGGATAAAGTGGGATGCCAACGAAACTTTCGGCAGCTACGGCGGCGGCGGGCCGGGCGGCGGCGGGCAAAATAACATGACCACTTTGGAGATTGATTACCGCGACGACAATCGCCCGCTGTTGGATAAAGTCTTCAACAGTCCCGAACTTTTCGCACGTTACCAAAACGCAATGTGTGTGATTTTAAACAATCATTTCAGCCCCGAAATGCTGAACCCGAAAATCGACGCGCTGCGTGATTTGGTACAAAGCTCGGTCTATGCCGACAACAACAAACAGTACAGTAACGCCGATTTCGATAACAATATCGAAAACAACATTACGACGGGCGGAGGTCCCGGCGGCGGCGGTACGACTTACGGTTTGAAATCGTTTATCAGCGCACGTTATAACTTTTTGACGAGCGAAGCAGATTGCACGACGGCGGTACAAAATGCGGAGTTTTTTAATGTCAAATTATTCCCCAATCCGACGAGCGATATTTTGCAGTTTGCGGAAGGTCTGACGGAGGTTGTCGTTTACAATGTATTCGGGCAGGAGGTCTTGCAGCAGAAGGAAAGGGCGGTGAATATCACGGTTTCGGACTTGACGGCGGGCAGCTATATTTTGACGGCTTTAAATGAAAACGGAGCGCGCGTAGCAGGTAAGTTTGTGAAAATGTGATAGAGGATGTTTAGGCGTTTAGAGTTTTAGTGCAAAGATTTATTAGTTGCTGATATTTTTTTTGAACCTGATTTTTATGATTCTTATGATTTGTTATGATTTGGATTTTACTTCGTAAAATCTACGCGACTGATGATGAAGATAACTGTTAGAAACTAACAAAACGCAGCATTAGTTATTTCGGGCAGTACTCTACGTTTTCCCGAACGGCAAAAAATGTAACGTAATTTCTTCTCATAAAAAAACGGGCGTATCGAACACTACGGTAGTGTCGAATACGCCCGTTTTTTATCATTAAAATATCATAATTAAAATAAACCAAACCGTTGAGATTTCAACAAAGACCGACAAATACCACAAGCCGGCTCTCCCCTCTCCCCTTCTCTCCTCTCCCCTATTACAATCTATCCAAAAACAAAATTCCGTTCAGATGGTCGATTTCATGCTGAAAAATGACCGCCGTAAAGTCCTCAATCATCTCCGTGTGGTGCGAGCCGTCGAGTTTATCGTATTCAAGCAAAACGGCATAAGCCCGCGTTTTCGTCGTCGCCCGATAATCGGGAACAGACAGGCAACCTTCGGGACAATCCTGCTTTAAATCCGTGTATTTAACAATTTTCGGATTGAGATACACCTCGAACGGAAAATCAGGCTTATCAAATCGCTGCACCCAAATAATGTTGCGCAAAATACCGACCTGCGGCGCGGCAATACCGACTCCGAGCGAAATCGAGTCGCGCACCGTGCTGTACAATCTGCCCACAAATCGCTGCAAAATCGGGTCATTCGGGTCGGGCACGACATCGCTGCATTGCTTGCGCAGCAACAAGGAGTCAGCCCGATTATTGATTTTGAAAACCCGCATCGGCTTATCCGCAGCGGCGGCATTTATCAACTCTGCCTGCGCTGCCGTAAAAGAAACAGAACCGCCGGTAGTCCCCGCTGCCGTCACGGATTTCTTCGCTTTACAACTCATTAAAAGCAAAAGCAGCAGCAAAAATGTAAAACCCCGCAAAAGTCTAAAATCAACGTACATCATAAAAAATCATATAAAATCAGCGTCAGAAGTTACAGCCACAAAATTTTACGAAGTAAAATCAATCATAAAACATCATAACTCTCCTAAAAATCAGAGTTAAAAACAAAGTCACACGAGCAATCAGCGCAAACCATAAAAAAATCATATAAAATCAGCGTCAGAAGTTACAGCCACAAAATTTTACGAAGTAAAATCAATCATAAAACATCATAACTCTCCTAAAAATCAGGGTCAAAAACAAAGTCACACAAGCAATCAGCGTAAACCATAAAAAATCATACAAAATCAGCGTCAGAAGTTACAGCCACAAAATTTTACGAAGTAAAATCAATCATA
>JAHDCG010000205.1 GCA_020629965.1 Saprospiraceae bacterium
TTGCGGCAGCGATGTCAAGGAACTACACATATTAAAAAAATAATATGTGTTTGTGATTGAGTATTACGGGGGCGGAAAAGAAAGGTTGCCGGAATTTGAAAAAAAGTTTGGAAATGTTTTAGGGTGGTTTTTTCGCCCGTTCCCCCCCGGCATTCGCATACCATGAGTGGCATACCGGGTTAGAAGATAACATGCCGGCGGCATTCGAGGTAGGGCGGCACTATGCGACCCGGCATTTGCATACCGGGCTGAAGTACTTCGTGCCGTTGGCACTTGTAGGGGTGTGAGACGGCACGGAAAAAATGCTTACTTTTAGGGCTTGGAAATAACGTGAAGATTGGAATGATTTACAATCCCGGATTTTACCGATTTTATACAAAAAAAATGCAGGAAAAAACAAAAGAATATCGTCTTTGGAAACCGGTCGCTTTTGATGCCGCTTGGCAGAAATGTGATACTTCCGTACTCGACGATATTTCCGCTTCGTGGTTTAAAAGGAGAAAAACGTTGCAGGAAAACTCGTCGGAATATGAGAAATTTTTGGAGCGACTAAAGCGCGAACACGCCATTGAAACGGGAGTTATCGAGCGGCTTTATGATTTGGACAAGGGCATTACGGAAACATTTATCAAAGAAGGATTTGTACAGTCTTATCTCAGTCACGGAGATACGGACATACCCGAGGATGAATTGATGAACCATTTGAACGACCATTTGGATGCCGTCAATTTTATATTCGATGTGGTGAGGCAAGACAGACCTTTGACTACGGGTTTTATCAAGGAATTACATCACCTTGTCACGCAGCACCAAAAGCACGCGGAAGGGCGCGACCAATTCGGCAACCGGGTCAATATTCCTCTGCTGAAAGGCACGTATAAAGTACGCGAAAACAATCCTACATCCTATGACGGTACGCGAATTTTGTATTGTCACCCCGACCATGTGGCATCGGAAATGGATAATTTGACAGAAATTTATAACCGCTTGGTACGCGAGGGAAAACATCCGCTGGTAATCTTTTCCTGGTTTCATCATGCCTTTACGACCATTCACCCGTTTCAGGACGGCAACGGACGAGTAGCGCGTTTACTTGCGAGTTTGATTGCTATCAAATACGGCTACTTTCCGCTGACGGTTTTGCGAGAGGAGGCGAAGGTAAAATATATCGAGGCTTTGGAGAAAGCGGACAAGGGCAATCCGCAACCGTTGGTGAGTTATTTCGGAGAAATTCAAAAAAGAAATATTCAGAAGGCACTTAATATCAAAGAATTCTCGGGTACTTCGCTTGCGGAAGTGCAACAGATTTTTGCGAAGAAAATCGAAACTTACCGGCGGGAAAAACGGCAGTCTTATCAAAACAATCTTGCGGAAAATCGCGCAGAGGTTTTCGCTTATTGCGGAGAAGTTTTGCATGAATTACGCACAAATATGTCCGCTCAACTCAACGGCGGCGTAAATATTGAAATCAAAAGTTCGGATTTTGCAGAGCAAACCGCGCAGGAGAAATATGCCGGTCAGACCGCTGATTACGCACAAAAACACGACTATTTTTTCAATCGTGCCTTACCTAAAGCGTGGCTGACTTACCGCATCGAGGTGGCGAAAGAAAAAAATTATCGGTTGGGTATTACTGTTCATCACTACGGATATGATGACACGGTCTTGGCAATCGGTTCTTTCTTAGAGTTTACCGACGGAAGGAAAAATTCGGCAGCAACTCTGCCCCTCGATGTACCGCCGCATGTCATTTCCATCGACGACGATATCGAAGGCAAAAAGAAAAATATAAAAACGCATTTAGAAAACGTGATGGCGGCTGCTTTGGCGCAAATTGCAAGTGAAATCGGTTAGAAAAACTAAGCCGTTCCCGAAATTTTCCCGACCTTCGCCGTCCAAAAAAAGTCAAAAAGAAAAATCCTGTTAATCCTGCTTGCTTCTCAAAGTCAAAAAAAATAATCATGACCAACACACAAATCAAACTCGCCAAACGCCCCGTCGGACTGCCCGACGCCGATACTTTCACCATCGAAAAAAATCCGGTGCCGACGCCCGGGGAAGGGGAAGTTTTGCTCAAAACCAAATACATCTCGCTCGACCCCGCCATGCGCGGCTGGATGAATGCCTCGCGCAGCTACATTGCCCCCGTCGAAATCGGCGCCGTGATGCGGGCGGGTACGGTCAGCGAAGTGGTCGAGTCTAAACACCCGAAATACGCGGTCGGCGACATCCTCGTCGGAAATGCGGGCGTGCAGGAATACATTGCTACGGACGCAAAAGGCTACCACTCCGTCGATGCAAATTTGGCACCGCTGCCCGTCTTTTTGGGCACTCTGGGGATGCCGGGATTTACCGCTTATTTCGGGCTGCTGCGCATCGGTGAGCCGAAGGCGGGCGAAACGGTTTTGGTCTCCGGAGCGGCGGGCGCGGTCGGTTCGGTGGTCGGTCAGATTGCTAAAATTAAAGGCTGTCGGGTGGTCGGCATTGCCGGAGGCGAGAAAAAATGTAAGTATATCGTCGAGGAATTGGGCTTTGATGCCGCCATCGACTACAAAAAAGGTACACTGAAAGCGGACATGAAACGTACCTGCCCGGACGGTATCGACGTCTATTTTGATAATGTGGGCGGCGAAATTTTAAACACGGCACTCACCCGCCTGAATATGCACGCTCGTATCGTGATTTGCGGCGCAATTTCGCAATACAACAACACGGAGGAAGTCAAAGGCCCGTCGAATTATCTGTCGCTGCTGGTCAGTCGCGCGCGGATGCAGGGCATGGTGGTCTTCGATTATGCGAAAGATTACGGCATCGCGGCGCAGGAAATGGGCGGCTGGATACAGCAGGGCAAACTGAAAACCCGCGAAGATGTGTATGAAGGTATCGAGAATTTTCACGAGACTTTTTTGCGACTTTTTAACGGAGAAAAAATGGGAAAATTGGTGCTGAAAGTCTGACAGGTGTCTGACGCTGTTCTAAATAAAAAGCAGCAAAACTGCGGACAAAATTTTAAAGTCGAGCGAAAAAAAGCGTCTGACACCGGCATCCTGCACAATCGGTATCAGACGCTTTTTTTGTAAAATACTTTCCCGACAAACCGAGCGTCGTGCAAGCCGACTCTACTCTTTCACTCTTTTTTCAATATCAAAATATCTCGCCGTTCCCAAGTCAGCCAACTCGACCATTTTGCTTTTTTGTATTCTTTATATTGCTCGGTTTTTCCAAAAGTAAACATATACAAATCATCATTTACCCACCAAAATGATTTGTCTGCATCAGATTTAAAGCCCTTCTGAAAATTATACCAACTGTTCAATTCAAAACCGGCATCTATCTTTCGGGTAGGTACGTTTTCGGCGCGCAACTCCCGATATAACTCGAACTTAACGCGATGCCATGCCAAATAATCGTGCGTACCCGCAATGCTGAACCACGATAACAGTAAAAACGGCAGACTGTAGAGCAGCGATTTTTTGGAACTAAAATTGAAATCGGCAAACGGAATTAAAAACAACCAAACGGAAATAAAAATCAACAGCAAGTAGCGGTCGTAAAAGCTGGTAATCGACATCAAAGGCAAATACATCGCATTGAGCAGCAGGGTGAACCCGAAAAAGTGTTTTTGCAAAAGCGATAGACGAGGTATTTTTTTCCAAATAAAAAATAACAAAATACCGCCCGCCGTCTGACTGATAAAACTGATGAGATACATCCAAAAGACGGGAATTTTTGTCCCGTTATCGAGTCCGAAAGTATAAACATCGGTCAGCAATTCGGGTCCCAATCCGAAGTTGTACATAATATTGCCGCCGAACGGAAATATCTTGTCGATGAGGTGCAAAAAGTATAATAAACCGAGATTAAATATGCTCAAAACAAGCAGAAATCGCAAATTTAAAGCGCCGCTGTCTTTGAGCTGCTTTCGCAAAAAAGGCAGTAAGGGCAAGGTGAAAAAACCCGTGTAAATGACGGTTTTCAGTATTTTTTTGCAGATTTCTAAAACGAAATTTACGGGATTGTCAAAAAATGCTTCCTTGAAAAGGTGCGTGACGGGAACGTAGGCGGCTTCATCGCCCAACAGGGGTTTTACAACTTTATCAAACCCTAAATATACCGCGACGGTAAAAGCGGCAAGCCCTAAAATTCTGAGTTTATTTTTTCGAAAATCAAGACACAAATAAGCACCCGACATCACCAACAGCAACAGTCCGGGCTGTCGGACATAAAATGCCGCCGCCCCGCTGAGGGCAGTTAATATCAGCCAAAAATCGGCTTTGGTACGGATAAATTTAAAAAAAGCAAGCAGCCCCGCAAGCAGTAAAGTCGCAAAAGGCACATCGGTCATAAAGGAAAAAGAGAGGTTGAAATACAAGGGGTTGAGTGCTAAAATCAGAGTGCCGAAAAAAGCGGCAGTCGGTTTTTCGCATAATTTGAGCAGTAATTTATAAAAGAAAATCAAGCCGATAAAACCCGCCGTCAGGGTAGAAAAGCGCAATACCGTAAAAGAAAATTCGCCCGCTGCTTCACAAAACAATGCACCCCACAAAACCTGTAAAATAATGCTCGGCGCAAAGTCATCGGAGACCGTCAAATAACCGTTTTCATACAAACTCTGCACGGGAAAGGCATAACGCCAATCATCGTTGAGCGGAAAATCGCCGACCGGATTGACAACTAAAATCAAAGCCGCCCACAGCAGCAGCAGCACAACAGGATAAAATCGAACAGCGAAATTTTGCATATACCGATTGGTTGGTCAGTAAACCGCAAAAGTATTAAATTACGCGTAAGTCGAAGGCAGTTGTCGGACAAGGTTGATTGGTTCTGTTTTCTTGTGCAATGAGCACATAATTTTTGGACAGGATTTAAGGATTTTTATGATTTTTTTTCTTTTTTGGATTTTTTCGGATGCGTTTTACTTCGTAAAACAGGATTTTCGACTCCATAAAACGATTAAAATCTTTTGAATTTAGAATCAATCAACCCTGCATCCCCGAGTTTTGAATGTGCTTCCTTTATAACTAATCTAATTTTCATTCCCCGAAATACTCCTCCAACTTCTCCGTCAGTTCGTCATTCACCGCCGTCGAAATCGGAATCGCAATCAGGTTCAATTCTTTACTTTTTATCGTTTTTTGTAAAATGCTGCGCAGGTCTTGCAAATCCGTCGGTTTGTGACCTTTAATGCCGAACGCTTCCGCTAATTTTACAAAATCGGGGTTGCTCAATTCCGTGCCCGTCGCGTCGCCTTCGCTGCGTCTTTGCTTCCAGGTTATCAAGCCGTAATTATCATCGACCGTCACAATAATCGTGTAGCCGACGCCGAGACGCTTGGCGGTTTCGAGTTCCTGCACGTTCATCATAAAGCCGCCGTCGCCCGTAAAACTGACGATTTCGCGGTCGGGATTGACGATACTCGCGCCGATGCCGCCGGGCAGACTGATACCCATACTCGCCAAGCCGTTGCTGATGATACAGCCGTTGGGTTCGTAGGTTTTGAAATTGCGCGCAATCCACATTTTGTGCGTTCCGACGTCGCTGATGAGCAGTCCGTCGTCGCTCATTACCTCCCGAATTTCGTGCAAAATGCCGGGTACGGAAAAATCTTCGCCCGCTTTTAATTTATAGTTTTCAATATCTTCGTCAATGCGGCGGCGAATGTCCGCAAACCAATCTTCGTAGCGCAAATTATCCGAAAGCACATCGCGTAAGTGCCTGACAGACAGCGCAATATCACCGACTACTTCTACCTGCGGATTGTAGGTCTGATACACCTCCGCCGGGTCGAAGTCAATGTGAACGATGTCTTTTTTTCCGTCCGCATTCCAGTCGTCGGGCGAATATTCGGCAATGTCGTAGCCGACCGTGATGATTAAATCCGCCGCCTCGACCGCCTCCATGACGTAGTCTTTAAAACCCAAACCGATGGTAAAAAGCGATTGGTCCAAACGGTCGCTGACCGCCCCTTTTCCCTCAAAAGTATTGGCGACGGGCAGGTTAAATTCTTCGACAAAATCGGTCAGCACGGCACTCGCCCGCTTGCGAATCGCACCGTTGCCGGCGATGATGAGCGGCGTTTTGGCTTTAACCAAAAGTTCGGCGGCATTTTGTATCGCGGAAGGCTCGGGGGCGGGGCGCATCACTTCGCGGGGCTGCATCGGTTGCAGGTCGTCCGGCACGTCCAAAGCCGCGATATTTTCGGGTAATTCGATGTGACAAACGCCCGGTTTTTCCGCTTCCGCAATTTTAAAAGCCTTGCGCACCACCTCCGCCGTAATCGCCGGGTCGATGATAGAATTGTTCCATTTCGTAATCGGCGCAAACATTCGCACCACATCAATCGCCTGATGACTTTCGTGGTGCAAACGCTCCAAACTCCCCTGCCCCGTAATCGCCACGACCGGCGATTTATCCGAATTGGCATCCGCCAGACCGGTCAATAAATTAGTCGCGCCCGGTCCCAAAGTCGAGAGACAAACCCCCGCTTTCCCCGTCAATCGCCCGATGACATTCGCAATAAAAGCCGCCCCCTGCTCGTGTCGCGTCGGAATAAATTCGATTTTTTCACTTTCGGAAAGAGCAAAAAGGAAGTCTTCATTCTCTTCCCCCGGCACCCCAAAAATGCGGGTCACGCCTTCGGCTTCGAGACATTGAACGAGTAGTTGTGCGGTGGTCATGCGGTGGGTGTTTTTGTATTTTGGAAGGTAATTGCCGGGGATAGAAAGGTTATCAGGCGGGATTGTTCGATGTACGATTTACGATTTACGATTTACGATTTACGATTTACGATTTACGATTT
>JAHDCG010000206.1 GCA_020629965.1 Saprospiraceae bacterium
ATTCAAAGCGAATTTAAGTTTCAAAGACAGATACTCCCCGCTCCGGGGTCGGGGGTCTTCAGTACGGCTCTAAACCTAAAACTCAATCTTTCAACTCCACAACCGCAAATACAAAATCCCCTCCCTTTTTCGTTACTTTGCAAACTAAAATTTAAGACATCACGGCAGGCAATGAGACGCAACCGTCAACTGTCAACCGTCAACCGTCAACCACAATATGGAACAACAAAACAGAAAACGCGCTACAGGCATACAAATATGGACACCGCTGCTGCTCGGCTTGGCGGTCGTCGGCGGTATGTTTTTGGGTATGCGAATGAACAATTCCGCGCCCGTGATACAGCGCACGATAAATGCGAACGACGTGCCGGTATCGGGTGTCGGGCAGGGGCGCGTAGAGGAAATTATTCGCTACGTGGAGGCAAAATACGTCGATGATACGGACGGTGACGAGCTGGTTAAAAAAGCAATTCAGAGTCTGATTAAAGAACTCGACCCGCACTCCAATTACATTCCGGCGGATGAACTGCGCGAAATCAATCAGCAACTCGAAGGCAGTTTTGACGGTATCGGCGTGGAATACATGATTTTGGACGATACGATTACCGTCGTCACGCCGCTATCGGGCGGACCTTCGGAAGCGGCGGGTGTGTTGAGCGGCGACAAGATTATTTCCATTGAGGACAGCATCGTGGCGGGTGTAAAAATCGACAATTTGAGTATCGCCTCGAAACTGCGCGGTGAGGCGGGCACGGATGTGGCGATAAAAATACGACGCAGCGGCGAAAAAGATTTGCTCGATTTTACGATTACGCGCGATAAAATTCCGGACAGAAGTGTCGATATTTCTTATCTTTTGGAAGAAAATGTGGGATACATCAAAGTCAATCGCTTCAGTGCACAGACCTACGAGGAGTTTATGAAAGGGGTCGAAGATTTGGTCAATGAAGGCATGAAAAACTTGGTCATCGACCTGCGGCACAATCCCGGCGGCTACCTGCAGGAGGCGACGCAGATGTTGAGTCAGTTGTTTGCGGAAAAGGGGCTGCTGTTGGTCTATACCGAGGGCGACCACGTGAGCCGCACGGACTACGAGAGCACGGGCAGACCGTTTTTCGACATCGAGCAAATCGCGGTTTTGATAGACGAAGGCTCGGCGAGTGCCTCGGAAATCATGGCGGGTGCGCTGCAAGACCACGACCGCGCCTGGATCATCGGTCGCCGCAGTTTCGGTAAGGGACTGGTGCAGGAGCAGTACATTTTAAAAGACGGCTCGGCGTTGCGCCTGACGGTGGCGCGTTATTATACGCCTTCGGGGCGCAGTATTCAGAAAAATTACGATGACCGCAAAGGCTACGATAATGACGTTTTCGACCGCTATAACTCGGGCGAACTGTTGAGCGCGGACAGCATCGTCATTGCCGACAGCATCGAATATTTTACGGATTTAGGCAGAAAAGTGTACGGCGGCGGCGGTATCGTCCCCGAAATTTTCGTACCGCTCGACACCGTGACGATGGACGAAAAGTTTTTGAAAATGCGCAGCTACGTTCCGCAGTTTGTCTTCCGCTACAACGATAAAAATCCGAATTTGGATGAAGACAACTTCGAGACTTTTAACCGCAGATTCAGAACGGACGGCGCAGTCTGGCAAGACTTTTTGGCTTACGCCAAAGAACGCGGCGCGGAATATTCGGAAGGCGAAACAGCGAAAGACGCGGTGATTAAAAAAGAATTGCAAACCTACATTAAAGCCCGCTTGGGTAAGTTACTCTACGGCGACGAGGCTCTTTACAAAGTCATGCAGGGCGGCGATAAAGCGGTGCAGGAAGCGTTGAAAGTGCTGCGGGAGAAACGGCCGATTGTGGCGAATTAAGGAGAGAGGAGAGAAAGGTGAGAGGAGAGAGGCGCAGAGAGTCTAACGTCTAACATCTAAAGTCTAAAGTCTTTCAAACTATGATAAAATGCCCCGAATGCGCGACACTGCTGCCCGACAAAGCTCGGTTTTGTCACGAGTGCGGGCGCAAAACGGCGCAGGATGTCATCTGCAAAAATTGCGGAGAAGTGAACCCGCCGGGTGCGAAATTTTGTCGCAACTGCGGTGAAAGTCAGCTACCCGCTTTGGCGGAAAAAGTGAACAAGAAAAAGCCGCCCGTCGAGCCGCAAGTGGAATCGAAAGAACCGCGTGCGCGTTCTAAAGAAAATAAAAGTACGCTCTTTGACGACCGCCCGGTTGCGGATTTGGAGCAGCAAATTCGCAAAGATTTTACGGCGCATCTGGAAGCAAAAGTCAAAGACGAGCAAGACCCGATTTTGGTCAAAAAATACTTGGAGCGTATCGACGATTCCGATTTTAAATTTTCCTTCGACATCAAGATGCGGCAACTCGCCGAAGACACTTGGAAAGCCCGTGAAAGTGCGGATTACAGCATGACCCGCGAGGCGGTGGAAATTCATAAAGCATTCGACCGACTGTCCGATTTTTTCTTTGTTTTCTATTGTTCCGATTTGAATGTTGTCGAAATGTCGGAGCGCATTTTGCGTTGGCAACTCCTTGAGGATGAGGAGGTTGACCTGCTACAAATGATTGAAGACTACCTCGATTTGGAAAACGAAAACGGGGTGACTTACTACACTAATTTTGTCACGATGCCCCTCGACCGGCTGCGCAATGCGGGCAAATCTTTCCTCTTTCCCGCCCCCGACGAAAAGATACTTTTAATCTGCGACCAATCGGTTTTGGGTTCGCTCAAGGAGGGTTTTGCTTTTACGGAAACGGCGTTTTACTGGCGCATGCACTTTGAAAAACCGCGCAAAGTCTTGTACACAAATTTGGAAGAAATTCACACCGAAAAAGACTGGATTACGATAAACGGGCATTTTTTTAACTCGCATAAATCGCTGAATGTGAAGGTGATGAAGCTGTTGAAGAAGTTGGCGGAGGTTGTTTGATAAAGGTTGGAAAGGTTTGAGTGGTTAGAATGGTTGGAATGGTTTGAGTAGTGGTGTACTTTAAGGTCGGAAAATTTCCTTACCGGTGGTTGTACAGACGCGGGAAAACGCGTCTCTCTCGGGAGCAAAAAATTCCTCTCCGCTTTCCCGTAAATTTCAGAGAAAAAATCCAAAATCGAGTTAATGAATATTACACAAAAATTATCTTTTATTTTTCTCCTCCTCTCCTTTCTCAGCTGCCAAAAAAAGCCGACCGACCTGCCGCTGCCCGAAGATAAACTGGTGCGCGTGCTCATGGATTTACACCTTGCCGAAGGCGCGTTTCACAATCTCAGCACCTCTTCCAAAGACACTTTGGCATTCCAATATTATGACCAAGTTTATCAAATGCACGAGGTGGAAAAAGCGCAGGTAGATAGCTGTATTGCCATTTTAAATCGTCGCCCCGAGCAGTATTTCGAAATTTATGAAAAGGTGAAAACAAACTTGGAGGAAGAGGCGCGGGAGTTGCGGTGAGAGAGGTTGATAAATTCGCGGATGACGCAGATTTAGCGGATTGATGCGCATTTTTTTGCTTATAAATGCCAACGGCATGAGACACTTCAGCCCGGTACGTGAGTGCCGGGAAATTGAACGGAATTCAACCCCTAACCCTTTTCAACCTTTCTCCGTTACCGCCGCAAAAATCCCCTCCGCCGTCGGTGCCGCCGCAATCGTCAAATCATAAATTTCCAAACCGCGCAGATACTCCGCCGTGGTCTTGCCGATTGCCACGACCTTTTGCCCTTTTTTCAAATCGTACAACATAAAATACGCCTCCGCATTCAGCGGGCTGGTGAAGACCAAAACGTCGCATTTCGGCACGGTAAAATCGGTTTTCGGCGTATTGCTGTAAACGATGATGTCGATGAGTTCGATTTGGTCGTCGGCGAGCAGTTTTTCTACGGAACGGCGACTGTTTTCGGCGCGGGGGAAAAGGACGCGCATATCGTGTGCCTCTTCCGCGAGTGCCTCGGCGGTGTGCGCAGGAATGCCGTTGCCGATGAAGTCGGGCACGATGTCGTGTGCAAGCAAAGCGCGTGCCGTGCCGCCGCCCATCACCGCGAATTTGCTGCCCTTATAGCGGCGCGGGTCGACCATTTCAAAGAAAAAATCGACGCAGCGGGGGCTGTAAAAGAAAATCCATTCGCAGGGCGGGAAGTAGTTAAACGGCACGAGTTCAAAGTCAATCAGACTCTGCGCGTGGACTTTATACCCCTTTTGTTGCAGCATTTTGCGCAGCGCGTCGTCGGCTTTGAGGTCGCGGGTGATGAAGATTTTCATAGGAGATTTTTTGGGGTTCTAATTGCGAAAAGTCGCGTCGGTGTCAGGCATTTCGGAGTCGGACAACTCCGCCCGCTTGCATTTTTTAATAACCGAAATATTGTCCAAAAGCACATTGCCCTTGCGACTGAATTCTTCATCCGTATAGAATGCCTCGAAAATCAAATAGTTAATCGGATTGCCCGCCGTCGGCAATATTTCGAAAGAAATCGTCTCCCATTCTTCGTCTTCCACAAAGCCCGTTTTGCCGACGAGCAAATCCTTATCACACTTTTCGGTGCCGCCCCATACCCGCAGTTTTATGGCGCGATTGTAGCCCAAATAGGCTTTAGAATGCGCGACATCCACAGTAAAAGAATAGCACTCACCGGGCTGTAAAGGCGCAGTCAGTCGCTGCCCGATACTCTCGAAAGTATTGTTGGGTCGGGTGATAATGCCGACGAAAGTTTCGCCCTCGGAAGGTTCATTCGTTACTCCCCAAATGCCCGGCAGAATGTCCGGCGTGGTCAATAATTCGCAGGGATGCCAACCGACGGGCGTGGTGGCGTCCTGCGGTTTTCCTTCGAAGGAGGCGTTTTGCAGCTTGATGATTTCGTCCTGTGCTTGGAGGGTGCAGGCGGTGAGGAGGAGGAGGAGGAGATGGATGTTTTTCATGATTGACGAAATAGAGATTTTAGATTTTAGACGTTAGACTTCCCGTTTTGACTTGTCCGGCTTTCACAAATTAACGCTGTCGATGTTAAAAATAAAAGCTGTGACAGGTCCCGGTTTACTGCTCGATGCAACTCGGAAATAAAAGTACCGACTTCCCCCGCAAAGTAAACAAAATCCTTCCGTAATTTCCGTGACCGTTCTCTCTTTCAGAAGTCTTTAACACCGTGCAAAGAAAAGCGGGAAAAAATTCCGCACATTGAACAAAACCGATACTTTGCGCCTTCAACCGACGAAAAGCAGCCAGACAAAATTCTGTTGCTTTTCGCAATATCTCCGAGCAAAAACTTCTTTCGAATTTGTTTAAGGGCTTTACAATTCAGTCGTCGAGAAATGCGAAAGTCAGACTAAACCTTTAAACAACAAAAATCTATATGCAAACAGAACTCGTTAAACCCGGCAGTTTCGTCGCCGATAACCATTGGTACCCCAAAGCTCTCAACGCGACCATTCACCCGATGGTCAACTTTTTTATGAACCTCGACAAAGACCGTATCATCAACCGCTACTGTCATTTGCACCCGCAGGTCAAGCGCAAAACGATGGAAGAAATTTTGTCGTACCGCTGCAAATATTTCCTCTGGGGCGGCGCGGATTTAATCAACGCGACCTCCGCCGGCGGCAAGCGACAAATGGTCGTCATTGAAAACAACTCCTGCCCTTCCGGGCAAAAATCCATGCCGCTGCTCGACGATAACCGCGAGGAAGGCAGCTACCGTTTGCTCATCGAGCGCACCTTTAAACCGCTGCTGAAAACCAAGCAGGGCGCATCCAAAGTCAACGGCAAACTCGCCGTTATTTACGATAAAAACTTCATGGAAACCTCGGGTTACGCCGCCGTTATCGCCAATGTGATGCAGGAAGACGTGATACTCGCCGAATACTACACCGACGGCGATAACAGCCACATTTCCTTCGAGGACAACCAAATGTACATCACGCACGACGGCGAAAAACACCCGATACGCGCCGCCTTTCGCTACGTGACGCAAAAGCCGTGGACGCGCCTGCCGCTACAATGCAAAACCAAAATACTGAACCCGATAATTGCCTGTCTCGCCGGCGGTCGCAACAAAATGGTTGCCGCCAAAGCATACGATATTTACAACTCGGAGCTGCGCGGTACGGGTCTGCAAATCAACATGCCCGAAACGATTTGGGATGTCAGCAAGGCGGAAATCCCGCTGTGGGTGCGCAAAATGGGCGGTCACGCGGTCGTCAAAATTCCGTATTCCAATGCGGGTCAGGGCGTTTTTACCATTGTCAACGAGCAGGAATTGGATGCTTTCATGAGCAAAGATTTTGAGTACAAACGCTTTATCGTGCAAAGTCTCATCGGCAATTACAACTGGAGCTCGAACAGCGCAAAAGGTAAGTTTTATCACGTCGGTATGATACCAAATTTGAAAGGACAAACCTACGTCAACGACATCCGCCTGATGCTCAGCAGCACGAGTGAGGGTCTGAAACCGCTCGTGATTTACTCACGCCGCACGGCAGTCCCGCTCGCCGAAGAAATCGACAGCGGCAGCGACTCGTGGGAAATGCTCGGCACCAACCTCAGCGTCAAACTCGGCGAAAATAAGTGGGACTCCGAAACCAACCGCCTGCAACTCATGGATCGCCGCGATTTTAACAAACTCGGTCTCGGTCTCGACGACCTCATCGAAGCCTACATCCAAACGGTCATTTCCACCATTGCCATCGACAAAATGTGCAAAACGCTGATGGGAACGAAAGGTAAATTTCGGATGCGCCTTTTTAAGTCGCTGAATAATGATGAGACGCTGCTGGA
>JAHDCG010000207.1 GCA_020629965.1 Saprospiraceae bacterium
TGGTTGGTAGTTGGTGGTTGGTAGTTGATGGCGGGCAATCGTTAAAATTCAAATTTACGAATATAAAACCAAAGTCAGCATTCAGCGCAAAATCATAAGAAATCATAAAAAATCAGCGTCAAAATTTAAAGCCGCATTAGCTTTCAGCGTAAATCAAAAAGAATCATAAAAATCAGCGTCAAAAAATTTCAAACCTCAATTTCCATATACACCGGACAATGGTCCGAATGCACCGCGTCCGTCAACTGCCGTGCCTCCTTAATGCCTCCCGCTATCTCATCGCTCACCGACATATAATCCAATCGCCAGCCCTTATTCTTTCCGCGCGAACCCGCCCGATACGACCACCAACTGTACTCGACAGTATCCGGATTTTTCGCCCGAAATGCATCCGTAAAACCGCTGTCGAACCACTGCGTCATCCACGCCCTTTCTTCCGGCAAAAAGCCCGTCGTTTTCTTATTTGCCTTCGGATTGTGCAGGTCGATTTCATTGTGCGCAATGTTGTAATCACCGAGTAAAATGATATTCGGACGCGTCTTTTTCAACTCCTTCACAAAGTTATGAATGTCCGTCAAAAAGCTCATTTTAATATCCTGCCGCGCATCGCCCGAAGTGCCCGAGGGGAAGTAGCAATTCAGAATTGTCAGGTCGCCGAAATCAGTTCGCAGCACCCGCCCCTCGCAGTCGTAGAGCGGCATCTCACAACCGTTTTGCACAAAATCGGGCTGTTTTTTAAAGAACGTCGCTGTGCCGCTGTACCCTTTTTTCTCCGCCGAAAACCAGACCGAATCATAACCCAAAGCCTCGATTTCGCTTAAATCCACCTGCTCGCGCATCGCCTTCGTTTCCTGTACACAGACCACGTCGAAATCATTTTCGGACAGCCATTCCGCGAAGCCTTTTTTAAGGGCGGCGCGGATGCCGTTGAGGTTGTAGCTTACTATTTTCATGTTTTGCAAATCGTTAGTTTTTCTTAGAACAGTTTGATAATTGGTAACTACTTAGGTGTCTGACACTTTGCCCGGATAAATAACGAAAAAGTTATGTTTTTCCGAGGTCTTACGAACAAAAAGTGTCTGACACCGACACTAATCACGACATCGGTGTCAGACGCCTTTTACGCTCAAATCTTAGATTTTATTCGCAATATTTTCGCTTTTTATCGGTAACAGCGTCAGACACCTAAGCATTTACGATAATTGTTTGAATTATACGCAATAAAAATCCGCGAAAATCCGTTCCGGTCCGTAAAATCAGTGTTCCCGTCAAAATCCGCCTCCCCAAATAATATCCCGAAACACCACCACAAACCTACGCCTTTCAAAATAAAATGCGTACCTTTGCGGTCGATTTAAGGAAAAAGAGTTTTTCTGCTTCCTTTCGAGATAAAACAGTTCTTTATAGTTTTGTAGGTAGTGTGTTATAATCGGTCTGAAAACCGCCTCGCGGTTATGAAATTTTTCCAATCAACCACCAACTATCAACCATCAACTTTCGATGAGCAAAATATAAAATTGTGAAGAACCTTAATCATGTACTTGCGAAGTGCATCCTAAGGGGTTGGTAAAACCGAGCAACGGAATAATTTTTCTCTCTCTTTTCGATAAGAGAACCGTGACCTTTCCGATAAGCAAATGCTGAAATTTATCGTCTCCTGCCTAACGCGAACCATCGACAACGCGCGTTTTCAGCATTCCGCTTCACCGCCGTCCGAGGTCAGTTTTTGACTTTCGACCGCAATTTAACAGTAAATATGGCAACTTTTGCAGAGTTGGGACTTTCCCAACCCTTAATCGACTCTATTACCAAAATGGGGTTTGAAGAACCTACGCCCATTCAGGAAAAGGCAATCCCGCAACTCCTTACCGAAGCCACCGATATGGTCGGTTTGGCGCAGACCGGTACGGGTAAAACCGCCGCTTTCGGACTGCCGCTGATGGACCTCATCGACGTCACTAATTCCAATACCCAAGCGGTTATTATTGCGCCGACGCGCGAATTGTGTTTGCAGATTTCCAAAGAATTGGAACGCTTCGCCGCACACGACCGCAAGCTGAAAATCTACGCGGTGTACGGCGGTACCGACATCGGCAAGCAAATTCGTGACGTCAAACGCGGTGTGCACATCATCGTTGCGACGCCGGGTCGTCTGCGCGATATGATTAACCGCCGCGCCGTTAATATTTCCAACATCGACTACGTGGTTTTGGATGAAGCCGACGAGATGCTGAACATGGGTTTTAAAGAAGAAATCGACGCGATTTTGGAAAGCACACCCGACGAGAAAATGACCTGGTTATTTTCCGCGACCATGCCTTCCGACGTGCGCCGCATTGCGAAAAACTACATGACCGACCCGATTGAACTCACCGTCGGTGAAAAGAACACCGCCAACGAGGACATCGACCACCAATACGTCATTTCGCGCCCCAACGAACGCTACGAAATTCTGCGCCGCTTTTTGGACTACGACAGTTCGATTTTCGGTTTGGTATTTTGCCGCACTCGCCGCGATACGCAGGAGGTCGCCGAACGCCTCGGTGCCGACGGTTACAAAGCCGACGCGCTGCACGGTGACCTGAGCCAGGCCCAACGCGACAAGGTTATGCAGGCTTTTCGCAAGGGAAAAATTCAGATTTTGGTGGCGACCGATGTGGCTGCCCGCGGTATCGACGTGAACGAAATTACGCACGTTTTCCACTACAATATTCCCGAAGATATTTCCTTTTACACGCACCGCGCCGGACGTACCGGACGGGCGGGCAGCAAGGGTATTTCTTTGGTGTTGATGCACCCGCGCGACTATCACATCATTCGTCGGTTGGAAAAAATCACGAAGGCAAAATTCGACCTCGCGCACATTCCGACGGGTAAAGAAATCGGCGAGAAACGCCTGATGGCTTACATCAATCGTTTCAAAAAAGCCGAACCGAATGACGACGTGATGGCTTATTTGCCGTCGATTGCGGCGGAGTTGGAAGAGTTTACCAAGGAGCAGTTGATTGAAAAAATCGCTTCTTTGTCTTTCAGTCGTTTGCTTGCCAAATACCGCAACGCCTACGACCTCAACCCGCGCAAACCGGGCGAAAAACGCGAACCGCGCAAACGCGACGACAACATGAAACGCTTCTTCATCAACGTCGGAAGCATGGACGTGGAAGGAAAAGCAGGCATGTTGGCTCTGCTGTGCAACAACTCGGAAGTGGAAGGTCGCAGCATCGGAAAAATCGACATGTCGTCTAAATTTACTTTCTTCGACATCGAAAAAGATGCCGCCGAAACTCTGGTCAAAGCCTTTGAAGGGGCAACCTTGGAAGGTCGCGCTATTCGCCTGAATGAGGGTGAACGCAAAGAAAGCAGCGGCGGACAAAGACGCGAAAGACGCGGCGGCGGAGGCTACCGAGGCGGCGGACGCGGGCGCAGCGGCGGCGGGCGCAGAGACGCGCGCGGCGGCGGAGGCAGAAGAGAGAAACGCTCGCGCAGGTTTTAAGGGGTGTTTATCTGTTTAATCGTTTATTTGTTTATTCGGTGAGCGCAGCAAAACTAAAGCCGTCGACTTATTCATTTTGAGTAAATCGACGGCTTTTTTGTGCTCTGTACCCATGTACAAGTCGGATGCGGATTTTTCGACGGAGGTCGAAATAATTTTCATCTGACTTGTCTCTTAAGACTTGTCTTTCGGGACTTTTTTTTTAGACGTAAATTGACGAGTCCGCACGCATCCGACGAGCATTATTTCGACTCTTGTCGAAAAATCCGCGTCAGATGAGTGCTTGTCCACCGCCTGTCATTTCTGTCTTCCCCGAACCAAAAAAACGACTAAACTCTCTTTTCCGAACGCGATAAGGCAAAAAGCCGTACTTTTATTCCTGATTTCCAAACCAACACACAGAGATCCTCCTTTTTCAGATTTAGAAATTTTTTATATCTCGTTCTTTTTGTTTTTGAATGCTGTCGCAAATGTTCGGTTAAATAAAGTTAGCCAATCGACTAAAGTCGATGCTACGGTACGGGTTAAGACCGCCGGGCAACCGTCAACCGTCAACCGACAACGAAAAAAAAGAACTCAGACTCCTTTCCCCATGGAAACATTGAGAAAATTACTGACACTTCCTTTCGTTTTTTGTGCCTGCTTTTTGGGTGCACAGACAATTTATGTCAGCCCGACCGGTACGGGCAGCGGCACTTCTTGGTCTGCCGCCTCCTCCCTGCAAAGTGCGCTTGCTGCTGCCGACGCGGGCGATGAACTGTGGCTCGCCGCCGGTACCTATCGCCCGACGACCTGCGGTATTTGCTCGGGTACGCAGCGTGCGATTAGTTTCGATATTCCGAGCGGAGTGCGGGTTTTAGGCGGATTTTTCGGTAATGAAACGGACGCCGACGACCGCAATCCGCAGCAAAATCTTACCGTGCTTTCGGGCAATATCGACAACGCCGACTCTTCCGACCAAAATGCTTACAATGTACTTTTTTTCGACCACGTTAATGCGGAAACCTTGCTCGACGGGCTGATTATTCGTGACGGTAACGCGGATTTCGGGGACGGCATTTCGCCGCAAAGTCGGGGCGGGGCGGCTTACATCGACGGCAGTTCTTCGATGTCCGGTTCTAATCCGCGTTTTGTCGATTGTATTTTTGAAAATAATCAGGCTTCCAATCAGGGCGGTGCCGTTTTTTGTGACGGTCTGTTCGGGGCGACGGCGCCCGTTTTTACGCGCTGCACTTTTCAAAATAACGGCGGAGACCTCGGCGGCGCGGTGTTTATCGACGGCAAAGAGGGCGATGTCAATCCTGAATTTCGTCGCTGCATTTTTACCCAAAACACAGCCGAAGCAACGGGCGGCGCGGTCTATACCTTTACCCGGGAAGATAACGGCACGGCAAATACGCTGTTTATCAGTTGTCTTTTTTCGGAAAATGAGGCGGCAAATGCGGGCGCGGTGTACAGTCTCGGCGTGGCGGAAGGCACGGTGGTGACGGAAGTTATCAACTCTGCTTTTATCGACAATTTTGCCAATCTCGGCGGCGCGGTGTACGTCAATGCGAGTAACGACGGCGACTGCGATACTTATCTGCGCAACTGTATTTTGTGGGGAAACGACGCGGCTTTCGACGACGTTTTTCATTACAGCGGCGACGCGCAGCCGGTTATTCACCTGCAAAATGTGATTGTCGATAAAAATAATTGCGACGACCTGCTTTTAGGGCCCGGCGACATCGACTGTCAGAGTAATGTACTTTACAACCAAAATCCGCTGTTTGTCAATGCGGCGGCGAAAGATTACCGACTGACGGCAGCCTCCCCGGCGGTCAATTTCGGTAACAATACTTTTCTGAACGGAACGGGCGAAAATGCCGACCTCGACGGAGATGTGCGCGTGCAATCGGGTAACGTGGATTTAGGTCCTTTTGAGTTTGGCGGGAATACGGTTTTGCCCTTACAAATCACGCAACAGCCGCAGACGCAAGTCGGTTGCGAGTCTTTGGAAGTCACCTTTACGGTCAGCGCGACGGGAACGCAGCCTTTAACTTATCAATGGCGAAAAAATAATCAAAACATCGGCGGACAGACAGATAACTCTCTGTTAATCAGTAACTTGAATGATGCGGACATTGCGGCTTATCGCTGTGTTGTCACCGATGCCCTCGGCGAAAATATCACAACCGCACCGGCGCAACTGACACTGACGGAATTGGTTTTTCCGACGGTAGATATACTGCACGACGGTTTGGAAATTTGCGCGGGCGAGGACATCACCTTCACCGCGCAGACCTCTAACGGCGGTAACCCTTTTTTGATTTGGGCGGTCAACGGCGAGCAGTTGTCGAACGAAAACGGGCAGCAATTTACTCTCGAAAATCCGGCGGACGGCACCGAAGTACGCCTCGATATGGTGTCGTCGATGATGTGCGCCGTGCCTGAGTTTGTGCAGTCCGACCCGGTCACGGTTTCGGTGGTCGAGGCGAGTCCGGTGGCACTTTCCGCCGCTGCCGATGCGACCGAAGTTTGTGCGGGCGACACGGTAGAATTTACCTCCGAAATCACGGGCGATACCGAAAATGTCAGCTACTCGTGGCGCGTGAACGGGACGGAAGCGGGTACTAATGCCGACTTCTCTTCCGCTTTTTTTTCTGCGCAAAGCGAGGTGCAACTGACGACGACAATCACGCCCGGCTGCGGCGATGAGGTGACTTTGCAATCCGAAATTTTTACGATAATCGCCGCCGAAGTCTCCGCGCCGCAGATTGATATTTCGGCAACGGCAACGACTGTCTGCGCGGGCGACGTGGTGACTTTTACCGCCGACGGGCAGAATGTCGGCAGCGGGGCGAACTACGCATGGTTTGTCAACGGCAATGCAGCGGCAAGCGGCAGCACTTTTACGACAAGCAGCCTAAACGACGGCGACGCGGTGACTTGCACGGTAACGAGTGCGCTGACTTGCTCGACGGCACCGACGGCAACCTCGGAAGCAATAGTAATCACACTCAGCGACTCGGTCGTCCCGTCGATTTTTATCACCGCCGATGTGACCGAAATATGCGCGGGCGACGACGTAATTTTTACCGCAAGCATCGAAAACGGCGGCGCAAATCCCGGCATAACTTGGTTTATTAACGAAATTCCTTTAGCCAATAACGCCCTCAGCCTGTCGCTGCCGAATGTTCTGCAAAACACGGAAGTCTATGCGGTGCTCAACTCCGCCGCCGCCTGTGCGACGACCGATACCAACTTCTCGCAAACCGTAAATCTCAC
>JAHDCG010000055.1 GCA_020629965.1 Saprospiraceae bacterium
CCTAAAAAGCAAAACAAAACAATGTACAAAGAATACAAAAAACTCGACCTTCCCGACATCGACAAAAACATCTTGGCGTTTTGGGAAGAAAATAAAATCTTTGAACGCAGCGTCAACGAACGCCCGGAAGACGATACTTACGTCTTTTATGAGGGGCCGCCGTCTGCTAACGGGAAGCCCGGTATTCACCACGTGATGGCGCGGACGATTAAGGATTTGTTTTGTCGTTTTCATACGATGAAAGGGCAGCGCGTGGAGCGCAAAGCGGGTTGGGATACACACGGTCTGCCGATTGAGTTGGCGGTCGAGAAGGAACTCGGCATCACGAAAGAAGACATCGGTAAGAAGATTTCGGTGGACGAATACAACAAGCAGTGCCGCGAAACCGTGATGCGCTACAAGGATATGTGGGACGACATCACGCGCAAAATGGGCTACTGGGTCGATATGGACGCGCCCTATGTGACCTTTGAAAACGAGTACATCGAGTCGGTGTGGTGGTTGCTGAAACGCCTGTACGATAAGGATTTGTTGTACAAAGGTTATACAATTCAGCCTTATTCGCCGGCGGCGGGTACGGGGCTTTCTTCGCACGAATTGAACCAACCGGGGACTTATCAAAATGTGAAAGACACCTCGGCGGTGGCGATGTTTAAGGTGGAAAAAAGCGAGCAATCAGACTTCCTTTTCGACGTGGCGGACGAAGATGTACGCATCATCGCCTGGACGACGACGCCGTGGACTTTGCCCTCGAATACGGCACTGACCGTCGGTCCGAAAATCAAGTATGTCAAAATCAAAACCAATAACCCGTACACCGATGCATCGGTCTCCGTGTTAATGGCGCAGGACTTGGTCGGGAAGTGGTTCGGCGGCAAGAAGCAGCCGCAGATTATCGAACAAAGCGAACCTTTTGCGGGCACACAACTCGAAGGTATTCGCTACGAGCAGCTTTTGGACTTCGGCAATGAAATCGAACCGGTCGGTGAGGGAACGGATGCTTTTCGCGTGATTGTCGGCAATTTCGTGACGACCGAAGACGGTACGGGTATCGTACACACCGCGCCCTCCTTCGGTGCGGATGACCGCGTGGTCGGTGCGGCGGCAGGCATCGGTGCGCTGACTTTGGTGGATAAGCAAGGTAAATTTATCGACACGGCGGGCCCTTTTTCGGGTCGCTACGTGAAAAATTATAAAGACGACCCGGACTACGTTTCGGTGGACATCGACATTTCGGTGCATTTGAAAAAAGAGGGTAAAGCCTTTAACGTCACCAAATACGAGCACAACTATCCGCACTGTTGGCGGACGGATAAACCGATTTTGTATTATCCGTTGGACTCTTGGTTTATCAAGGCGAGTTCGATGCGCGATCGCATGTCGGAACTCAACGATACGATTAACTGGAAGCCGAAAAGCACGGGTGAAGGTCGCTTCGGTAAGTGGCTCGAAAATCTGAACGACTGGAACCTCTCACGCTCACGCTACTGGGGTATTCCGCTGCCGATTTGGCGGACTGCTGACGGGGCGCAGGAAAAATGTATCGGTTCGATTGAAGAACTGAAAAACGAAATCGAGGCGGCAAATCAGGCTTTGGGTCTGGAGCAGTCCGTACCGAAAGACTTGCACCGTCCGTACATCGACGACGTGGTGCTGGTGAGCGCCGACGGTCAGTCGATGGTGCGCGAGTTGGACTTAATCGACGTGTGGTTTGACAGCGGCTCGATGCCGTATGCGCAGTGGCACTATCCGTTTGAAAATAAGGAGAAATTCGAGCGTAATTTTCCCGCCGATTTTATTGCCGAAGGCGTGGACCAAACGCGGGGCTGGTTTTATACTTTGCACGCGATTGCGACGATGGCATTCGACTCGGTGGCGTACAAAAATGTGGTCTCGAACGGACTGGTACAGGATAAAAACGGACGCAAAATGTCGAAGCGTCTCGGCAATGCCGTCGAGCCGTTCGAGACGATTGCAAAATACGGTGCGGATGCGACGCGGTGGTACATGATTTCCAATTCGCAGCCGTGGGACAATCTCAAATTCGACCTCGAAGGACTGGACGAAGTACGTCGAAAATTCTTCGGAACACTGTATAACACTTACTCCTTTTTCGCGCTCTACGCCAATATCGACGGCTTTAAATACGCGGAGAAAAACGTGCCTTTGGACGAGCGTCCGGAAATCGACCGTTGGGTTATTTCGCTGCTGAACTCCTTGATCAAAGACGTACACGCGGACTACAAAGCCTACGAGCCGACAAATGCCGCGCGCAAGATTCAGGATTTTGTCACCGACAATTTGAGTAACTGGTACGTGCGTTTGTGCCGTCGCCGGTTTTGGAAGAGCGACGACCCGCAGGATAAACTGGCGGCGTACCAAACGCTGTACACCTGCCTCGAAGCGATTGCGAAATTGATGGCACCGATTGCCCCGTTTTTCGGCGATTGGTTGTACAAAAATCTGAACGAAGCGACGCAAAGAGAAGCGCATACTTCGGTGCATTTAGCGGAATTTCCTCAAGTGCAAGCCACCTTAATTGACAAAGATTTGGAGGAGCGGATGAGCTATGCACAGCGGATTTCTTCCTTGGTTTTGCGACTGCGCAAGAAGGAAGATTTGCGGGTGCGTCAGCCGCTGCAAAAAATCATGTTACCGATTTTGGATGCGGGTTTTCAGGCGCAGGTCGAGGGGGTGAAGGACTTGATTTTAGCGGAAGTCAACGTCAAAGAAATCGAATACCTCGACGCGGACAGTAATGTTATCAGCAAAAAAATCAAGCCGAATTTCAAGACGCTCGGTCGCCGCTTGGGTAAGAACATGAAGGCGGCATCGCAGGCTATCGCCGGTTTTTCGCAGGAAGACATCGCGGCTTTGGAAGCCTCCGGTGCTTACACGCTCACGGTCGGCGACGACAGCTACGAACTGACTTTGGAAGATTTTGAAATCAGCGCGGAAGACATCCCGGGTCTGCTCGTCGCCAACGACGGCGCACTCACGGTCGCCCTCGACATCACGCTGACGGACGACTTGCTCGCCGAAGGTATGGCGCGGGAGCTGGTCAATCGCATTCAGAATATCCGCAAAGACAAGGACTTTAATGTGACGGACAGAATCTCGGTAAAATTGCAGAAAGACGCGGCGGTCGAAAAGGCGGTAGCGGATTTCGGGGATTATATTCGGGAGGAGGTTTTGGCGGAGGAGTTGGTTTTGGCGGAGATTGTTGAGGGAGAGGAGATTGAGTTGCCGGGCGATGTTAAGTTGTCGATTGAGGTGGAGCAGGTGTGAAAAGTTTGTAAATACGGGAGAAACAGACTATTTTGCTTTTAAAAAAGGCAGAGTAGTCTGTTTCTTAAACTCAACGAATGAAAATAACAGGATATCATACTTGTAAAAATACCGGAAATGCAGAAGAAATAACCGAACCTTTTCATTCTCGTCACATTGAAGATGATGAGAAAAAACATAAATTTTTGGGCAGTGGATATTATTTTTGGGATTTTCATTTAACAATCGCAAAGTGGTACGGTAATACTTTTTACAGACGAAATTATTACATATTTGAAGCAGAGATAAACGCTAAGGAAGCTGTATTTTTGGATTTGGTAGGAAACAGAAAAAGTATGGTATGGTTTCAAAAGATGTATGACAGACTTTCTTTGGATATGCCTGAAATTAATACATGGAAAATCGGGACTTTTGTAGAATATTTGAAACGGCGCGGCACGGAAATAGAAGGCTTTTTTCCTTACAAAATAATCAGAGTAGTCGATTATAAATTTGCTCCTAAAGAAAAAGACATATTCAAGTTTACGAAACAAAATGCTTCCTACACTAATCTCAATCCGGTTATAATTGTTTGTTTAACAGAAATAAACGACGATTTGGTAAGTGATTTCAAACTCATTTTTGAAAAATAATTGACATGCTTACAGCACAACAACAGAGGTCATTAGACCTTTTAGACAAATATTTAAAAGAAACCCCGAGAGAAGAAATTCAAGCGGGAATAGATGCTGTCAGCAAAATGAAATTTGCGGGTCCGACAGTCAAAGAATACTTTGATAATTTCCACACAGCATTTTCTTTTGGTTTTCCGGAAAGAGAGTATGTTTTTAACGAGGTAAAAAAAGAGGACATTGTTAAAAAGCAAGAATTGGATTTTGCAATTTACAGTTCAAAAATTGCGAAGTCATTTGTGACTGTCAAAGAAAAGATTGCTCACTACAATATGTACCTTATTCAAAAATCTACTTTTCAACCAACATGATTATGTTCAAAAAAGTACTAAAGTGCCTCAAAAATCGCGATTGGCAGTATACTGTTGTGGAGGAGAATGAAGAAGAGGATAAAGTTATTTTCGGCATACAGACACACCACAGCAAATACGATTGCATGATAAATGTTTTTGAGAAAACAAAACAACTGTCCGTTGTGATTAACTTTCCCCAAACAGTTCCGCAAGAAAAATATCGGCAGTTATCACAACTATTAATTCTTCTAAACTCTCGTTTTTTTTCGGGAGGTTTTGAAATAGATTTTGAGGACGGAGAATTGAGGTATCGGAACGGCTTTTTTTACGGGATAAACGGAGCTGATTTAGAGGTTGTAGAGTACTACATAGATAGCAGTATTTTCTATATCGAAGAGAGTTATACGATGCTTGAAAAGGCGATTTTAGGAGATTGATGTATAGGACTAATAAACAAAATAAAGTGCATTTTATTTGATTTCGCTTACTGTCCACTTACCACGACCAAATTCTCATCGCGGTCATATTTATTCGCCGCATACGTCCAATTCGGCGAACCCGTCAGCACCACATCCGCGTCGATGACACAAAACTTATTGTGCATTAATTCTTCGGCAACTTTGAATACTTTACCGCCACTTTTTTCAAGTTTAGAAAAATCCAACCTCCCGTTTATTTCATCGTCATAAATCATCAAAGCGACAAAAACGCCCGACTCTGCCCGGCGGCAGAGTTCGTTCAGTAAAGCGGCATCCGTAAACCAAGCTATGCAGGCGTAAATTGACTTTTCGGCTTGCGCAAGTCGAGAGAGAATGACGCCTTTAATATTTGTAAAGTGGGGTTCGAGCATTTTGGATTGTTTGTGCTGCGAAGATAGGCGTTTTTTGTATATGTTTTTTGAGGGTTCTTCGTTAAGCGCGAAACTAAACCAATTTACTGACTGTTTTCATTCATGGATTATTCACAAATTTCATAAATGAAAGACTTGATAACTTTACAAGAAGCAGCATTCTTTTTAAACATTACAATCGAAAACATCGAATTTTTGATAGAGACCAAACACTCGAAATTAAGCGAAAAGGAGAGTCTGATTTCCGGTAAAAGTATTAGAAACTACGACCGACAAGAAACGCACCGACAGGAAACAGAATTGATAAAGTTAGTGCGTATGAGTGAAGAATTAAAGTTATATTAAACCATCGAAGACACTTACTGTCTTTTCTGTTACTGTATAAAATCAAGACTTATAAACACCAAACAAACCTGCCGTTTCGTTTTAAACCTCTGATTTTTATTCCAAAAATTTTACCCCGCCCCATCCCCCCGCCTTTCCCTATCTTTGTCAACAAAAATCGAAAAAACACGGCAAAAAAATTCTCCCTCTTACATGGATTTATATCAAAAAAAATCGCGTTGGAAATTTTACCTCGTCTTGGTCGGGGCGGTCATTGTTTTGATTTCGACGGTCTATTCCAACTATCTCGCGCAGCAGTTGGCGGAGGAAGAACGCAAGAAAGTTGAGTTGTATTTACAGGCGCAAAACGAGATGCTCAAAACCACCAATTATGCCATCGAACTGACCTCTAAATACCCCGACGCGCCCGAACCCGACTACCAATTTTTTCTCGACATCATCAAATCCAACACCACTATTCCCGTACTTTTGGTGGGCAGAAACAACGAAATAGTCGATGCCGTCAACTACGGCAGCGAGTTGGACTCTTTAGAAAAAGTCAGAGAATACGAGCGGTTTCTCGCCGCCGAAACCGAACCCATTGTCACGCCCGACCAGCGTTTATATTTTAAAGAATCTAACCTGCTCACTCAGTTGCGCTACTTCCCTTTTATTCAACTCGGTCTCATCGGCGCCTTTATTCTTATCGGTTATTTGGCCTTTTCTTCCGCGCGCCGCGCACAGGAAAATCGTGTCTGGGTCGGTATGGCGAAGGAAACGGCGCACCAACTCGGCACCCCGATTTCCGCCATCATCGGTTGGATTGAACACCTGAAATTTATCCGCGAAGACGACGAAGAAATCAAGGAAGTCGCACAGGAATTACGCAGTGATGTCACCCGTTTGGAGTTAGTCGCCGACCGCTTTTCCAAAATCGGCAGCGAACCCGAGCTCAAAAAAATCAATGTCTATGACGAAATCGAAAAATGTCGTCAATACATGCAGCGTCGCGCCCCGCGTAAGGTCGATTTTCACTTTCCCGACCCCGATGCCAATCTGCCCGTTTATTTCAAAATAAATCCGCCGCTGTTTGATTGGGTCGTCGAAAATCTGCTGCGCAATGCCCTCGACGCGATGAACGGCAAGGGCAAAATTTCCGCTGAAATCTACACCGACGCCGACTCGGTTTTTATCGACATCAGCGACACCGGCTCGGGCATTCCCGCCAACAAATTCAAGTCGGTTTTCAATCCGGGTTTTACCACTAAAAAACGCGGATGGGGTTTAGGTCTGTCATTGGCTAAACGCATCATCGAAAAGTACCACACCGGCAAAATTTTTGTAAAGAAGTCAGTTGAGGGTGCCGGTACTACGTTTACCATTCAAATGCCGAGAACAGGAGAGAGGTAAAAGGAGAGAGGTGAGAGCCTGCTTGAAAATGCCAACGGCATGAGGCACTTCAGCCCGGTATGCAGTCTCGAAGAGACGGAATGCCGGGGAAAAACGGAATGCCCGGAGAGTACAGAAATTCCGAATTAAAGCCCCCTCCTTACACATTCAAGCCAAAATAATCACTTTGCAACAAACACGTATAAAATATTTCCTTCTCTTAATTCTGCTCACTCTGAGCGGCATTTCGGCAACAGCCGCCGAAGTTTACGACTTCACCGTTACCGTGGTCGATGAAAACGACAGCCCGATTATCGGCGCGAACGTCTATACCGACGACCAAAAATTTACCGGCTCCACCGACCTCGACGGTACCGTCGTACTGCGCGATTTACTTTACAACGATATTCTCAATTTTTCCTACATCGGCTACAAAACCGTGCGCGTTCCCTTTTTTGAAATCAGAAAACGCGGCGGTAAAATTGTTATGACGGAAGACGATAATTTGATTGCCGAAATCGTCGTCATCGGCAGGCGCGACGAGGTAGAGGCGGATATTCCTTACGAAGTCAAAAACGTGACGCGCCAACAAATCGCCCTCACCAATCCGCAGACCGCCGCCGATTTACTGCGCGACCACGCCGGTGTTTTTGTCCAAAAATCACAAATGGGCGGCGGCAGTCCCGTTATTCGCGGCTTCGAGGCCAACCGGGTGCTGTTGGTTTTGGACGGTGTGCGCATGAATAACGCCATCTATCGCAACGGTCACCTGCAAAATGCCATTACCGTCGATGCTTCGATATTGGAGCGCGCGGAGGTCATCTACGGTCCCGGTTCGCTCATTTACGGCAGCGATGCTTTGGGCGGTGTGGTGCATTATCGCACACGTGACCCGAAGCTTTATTTCGGCGAAAAGCAGGACGGCTACGTGTCGGAAATTAACGTGCTGACCCGCTATGCGAGTGCCAACACCGAGAAAACCGTACACGCGGATTTGGCCTACGGCAAAAGAAAATGGGGTACGCTGACGAGTCTGAGTTTTACGGATTTTGACGATTTGCGGGCGGGCAGTGTACGTCCGGAAGGCTACGAGGACTTCGGCAAACGCTACTTTTTCCAACTGCGCGACCGCGATACCAACAGCGACCAATCCATCGAAAATCTGACCGTCGGCAGTAACGGCGACACGATTACGAATTATAATTTGCAGGTCGGTACGGCTTACTGGCAGGCGGATTTTTTGCAAAAAATTAAATTTCAACCGACCGAAAATTTTTCTCTAATCGGTAATCTGCAATATTCGACCTCCAGTGACATTCCGCGCTACGATAATTTGAGCGAAGTAACTTACCGCGCCGGCAGCGGCAGAGACGGCGCCCGACAGCGGGATTTGCGGTGGTCGGAATGGTTCTACGGCCCGCAAAAACGCTTTTTGTCTTCGATAAAAGGGCAAATTCTCAATCAAAAATACTTCGACCGCGCGACAATTATTGCGAGCTATCAATGGATAAACGAAGAGCGCGTCAAGCGCAGATTTAATCGCGCGTCGTCCGATTTTGGTTTGGAAAGTGTGAACGTCTATTCTTTGACCGCCGATTTTGATAAAAAATACGGCGCGACCAAAAGGCACGAGGTTTCTTACGGCGTCGATTTGACGAGCAACGATGTATTCAGTGTTGCCGGCGCAACGGATGTCAGTTCGGAAGAACAGCGTTTGGGTTCCAATCTCTCGCGTTATCCTTTGCAGGGCAGCGAGATGAATCTGTTCGGCACTTACGCCGCTTACCGTTGGAAATCCGCCGATACGACCTTGGTTTTAAATGCGGGTTTGCGCTATTCCTTCGTCAGCATGTCCTCGGTTTTTTCGCCGAACGACCCCATAGAATGGCCGCGTGAGTGGACAACGGGCGACGGTATCGAAAGCACGAATATGGACGTGACCTACGGCGTCGGTGCGACTTACAACACCCGCAGCAAATTGCAATTACGCGCTCTGGCATCCAAAGCCTTTCGCTCGCCGAACATCGACGACTTTGCGAAAATTCGGGAAAAAGGCGGTTT
Source organism: Saprospiraceae bacterium (assembly GCA_020629965.1). Lineage (GTDB taxonomy): Bacteria > Bacteroidota > Bacteroidia > Chitinophagales > Saprospiraceae > JAHDCG01. The sequence continues at coordinate 8,877 of JAHDCG010000055.1, forward strand.
TGTCACCATTCCGAATCCCGATTTGGAACCCGAAAAAGCCTACACCGGCGAGTTGACCATTGGTAAGGAATTCGGCGACTTAAATGCCAAAGAAAACAACGCGTTAAAAGTCAGCGTGACGGGTTTTTACACCTACTTGCAGGATGCGATTTCGCGCCGCAACGCGCCCCTGCCCGACCCGAGCGGCACGATACCGGCGGCGGAGCGCGGTTTTCTTTTCGACATCGACACTTTGGTAACGACGGGCGAAATTCGTATCGACACCTTTGTTACACAGGCAAATTTGAACGCGGAAAACGGGCGGGTGTACGGCATTTCCGCCAATGCGCGCGCGCGTTTCGGTCGGTATTGGTCGGCACATGCGGGTGTCAACTACACGCGCGGTCGCATTTCTTTTCGAGACCAATATTTCAGCGAACGCGAAGGCGTCAAAGAGTTAATCGCCGAAATCGACACCATCGTACCTTTAGACCACATTCCGCCGGTGTACGGTCAGGCGGGTTTGAAATTTAAAAACGACAAGTGGAAAGTAGAATTTGTCACGCGCTTTACGGGAGCGAAAAGGGTGGAAGACTACGCCGTCAATGCCATCGAATACGACGAAAACAGCGGCACTTTCGAGGTCGATAAAAGCGGCTCGACGGATAATTTAGACCTCGCGCCGATACGCTACACCTACGATGAAAACGACGAGATTATCGGCGAAGAATTTCTCGGCACCTACGGCTACACGACTTTCAACGTCTATACCGCTTGGCAATTCAGCGAAAAATTCAGCCTGAATTTTGCTGTGGAAAATATCACCGACCGGCATTATCGCCCCTTTGCGTCGGGCGTGAGTGCGCCGGGCAGGAATTTTATCGTTGCGCTGCGGGGGAAATTTTGAAGAGGGTGTTTATTTGTTTATTCGTTTATCTGTTTATTTGAGGGTGCAGATTACAACAAAAAAGGTCATTTCTTACGAAATGACCTTTTTTGTTGCCCGCTTAAACTCTTAAACCGTCCTAAACCTTTAAACCTTGTTCACAACAACGCTTCCTTCGCCGCCTGCATCGGAATACCAATACACCGCTTCTCCATGTAGCTCATCATTTTTTCTACCAAAGCGCGGCTCTCGGGGTCGAGATTTGCCATTTGTTTGTGAAAAACTTTGTTAATGGCGTGGGCTTTGATGGCTTTGATTTCGGTCGGAATGTGACTCATGGCGAGTGCCAATTGACGCTCACGGAAGATGGCGCGGAAGTCGGTCATACACTCGGTCAGCAGTTCTTTGGCGCGGGTTACTTCTTTGCTGCGGAAGGATAAATTTTCTTTAGCGAGCGCACGCAGACCTTCGATTTCGATGTGCGTCGCGTTGTATTTTTCAAAGACCGCTTTGTCGATATTGTAAGGCACGGAGAGGTCGATGACGGTTTTTTTGTCCGTTTCGCCGTTGAGCAATTTTTCGTATAAATCAGTATCGACGACCGCGCTCACGGCTCCGGTGCAGACAATCAGGCAATCGAAACCTTCGGAATGATTTGCCAAATCTTTTAAAGTACCCGCTTTGCCGCCCAACGTTTCGGCGACCTGCTCGGCATTTTTCAAAGAGCGATTGTACACAAAGACATTGCGAAAGCGATATTTCAGCAAAAACTTAGCGACTAAGCGGTTCGTCTGGCCGGCACCTACCATCACGATGCGCGCATCTTCGGGCAGGTCGGTGCGCATCATTTCTTTGACGGCTAAAGAGACGACCGATACGGGTTTTTCTCCGATACGGGTTTTTCCGTACACTTTTTTCGCGCCGGCTACGGCAGATTGCATGGCGAGGCGCAGTTTGTCGCCCGTCAGTTTTGCCAGGCGGCAGCCTTCATAAGACTCGCGCAGTTGGCGCAGTATTTCGCGCTCACCGACTACCAGAGAGTCAACCGAGGCGGCGACTTCGTTGAGGTGACGCAGGGCGGGTTCTCCGTCGAGCAACTTGATTTTTTTCGGCAAAAGGAAAAGGTCGTTGGCGGTCAGAGAGGGATTGACAGCCTGAAAAAAGCGGAAAGCGAAATTGCGGTCTAACTCTTTTTCGGTATAAAAAAAATACAAAACTCGGTTACAGGTCGCGGTGTACATAATTTCGTCGATACCGAAAGCCGTTTTCAATTCCTCCAAACGTTGGTAAACGGAAGTGCCTTCGGGCAACTGCAAAACGTAGTTGCCGATTTCTTTTACATGAACATCGCGATAAGTAACGGTAAGTATTTTATAACCTTCGAGCATATATTTTTTTAATCGTCAGGGTACTGACTACTGCGTTTTTTGTTTGTTATAAGCGTTAAGTCGGTAACTGACGTGCTTATCAAATTCACGTGACTTTAGTAACCGCCGGCTTTAGCCGGTCGTAAAAAAAAGATAGCATCATTTAGTAACAACTAACTCAATCAGCAAAAAACTTCGTTTTTTAGACGACTTGAAAGTCGCTGTTACTAATCCAACCTTACATCAAAAACGTGTACGAACTCTTGGCTTAATTCGACTGCAAAAATAAGACTGAATTTTTCCAATTCTGTCATAATGAAGTAACAATGCTTTTCGGAAGGAAAAAGGTGATTTCAAAGACGGAATTATAACTGATTTTGACAAAGAAATGTATAATCACTTCGATTTTTAAGAAAAGTTGCGGAGTTTTCAAGCCGTTACCGCGTCGATTTCATAGACCGTTTTCCCGCGTCCGTGCATCAAAAAAAGCTCCCAAATCGCATAACCGATGACGAGCGAATATTCTATAACAACCGCCCACATTTTTTCTTCATACACCGCGCCGCCGTAATTTGCGTAGGTCAGCCACACCACACCCGACCACAAAACGGGGAAGCGAAAACGGGTAAAGAGACACAAAACCAAAGGCAAAGCAACGTACCAGGGATGTACCGTCGTAGCGAAAAGTAAATACACACAAATTGCAAAAAGCAGCACACGCGGCAGGCTTTTCCAATCGCTTTTCTTTTCCGAAAATGCGGCGATAACAATGCTGAAAAAAGTCAGGGCGGCAAACCACGGTCCGACTTTCTGAATGATGTTATAACCGTAAATTTCGTAGCCGACCGCCCGTACGAGGTAATAAATGCTTGCGTTAAATTCAAATTTACGGAAATATAAATCCAAACTTTCGCCGAAATGCGCAACGAAAAAACTGCCCGTTATCGGTGCGAAAAGCAAGACCAAAACGCTGCCGACTATTGTAAAATACAGCAACGACTTTTTCCAACCCAAACGCCGAATGAAGAAGGACAGAAAAAGCAGCGGCAGCAACTTGGAGGCAATCGACAGAGCCGCAAACACGGCGGACTGCCACATTTTTTTGTGCTTCACCAAAAAATAAAAGGCGAGTAAAAAGAAGAAAATCATTACGCCCTCAAAGTGCAGATTTCCGGTCAACTCAATGATTATCAGCGGGTTGAGGGCATAAAGGTAGATATTTTTTAACGGATACCGGAAATGTTGCAGCAGCCTGACGAGTAAATAAATGCTGCCGATTTCGCAGAGTAAAATCGGCAGGCGCAGCAAAATAACCGCCGTGCCGGGTAAAATATGCGTATCGAAAAGCACGCTGACGAGAAAGGTAAACTGAGCGACGGGCGGGTAAATCGTGTAATAATTCGGTGAGTTTAACTCCGCATAAAGCTCCGCGCTGTGACCCGCAATCGGAAAGCCCGCTTCCGCATAGAAACTCGGCAGATGCTCGAACGGACTGACACCGGCTTGCAATAAGTAGCCGTCCCACAAAAAGCGATAGACGTCATCCGACAGGCCGGGTGCGGCGAAAAGCAGTACCGCTCGCAGTAAAACGGCGACACCGATATAGAACCAAATTTCTTCTTTTTTGGTCTCCCAAAGATTGATAAAAATGAAAAGCGAAAAGAACGGAACGGACAGCCAAAAAAAGCGGGCGGTATTGTTTTGTTCCGTAAAATATCCTAAACCGACGGTAAAAAAAAGCAAGACCGCCGCCAAGCCGTAAGAAACCGGAGAAACGCTGCGCCAACCGCTAAAGATATTTTTGAGAAAAAAATCGGACATAAACAGGTTAGTTTTTCGCCGCCAAAACTATGAAATAAACCGCAATGTGCGGCTAAAATTTTACAAAACATCGAATCACGGAATATGAGGAAGAGTTTTCGCACAATTTTTCAGACTTTTGCGGGGATTTATTCTACACACGAAAAGCAAACGATGTATAAAGGTAAAAAAGTCATTGCCGTACTGCCGGCCTACAATGCCGCGCTCACGCTGGAAAAAACCTACCGCGAAATTCCTTTCCCTCTCGTCGATGAGGTGATACTCTGCGATGACGCCAGCCGCGACCAAACGGCGGAGGTTGCCCGAAAAATCGGGATTCCGCACGTCATTGTACACGAAAGCAACAAGGGCTACGGCGGCAACCAAAAGTCGCTGTATAACCGTGCCCTCGAACTCGGCGGCGACATCGTCATCATGCTGCACCCCGATTATCAATACACGCCCAAGCTAATTCCGGCGATGGTCAACATCATCGGGGACGAACTGTATCCCGTCGTTTTGGGGTCGCGCATTCTCGGTAACGGTGCGCTCAAAGGCGGGATGCCGCTTTATAAGTACATCGCCAACCGCTTTTTGACATTGACGCAGAATATTCTCGTTAATCACAAACTATCGGAGTACCACACGGGCTACCGGGCGTTTAGTCGGGAGGTGCTGGAGGGCATCAATTTTAACCAAAACGACGATGATTTCATTTTTGATAATGAAATGTTGTCGCAAATTATCTACGCGGGCTACGGTATCGGTGAGGTGACTTGTCCGACCAAATATTTTGAAGAGGCATCGAGTATCAATTTTCGCCGGTCGGCGAAATACGGATTGGGTGTGCTGCGCGTGAGTTTTAATCACTTTTTGCAGCGCATCGGTCTGTTAAATCTGAAGATGTACAAAAAGGATAAAAAGTAAAAACCGACGAAATTTTATAATTCGTTCATCATATTTACGACTTTTCTTCCGATAAAAACGGCGGCTAATACGAGCGTGTAAGTTAAGGTAGCGATCATGTTATAAGTGTGGTTCTTCGCGGCGATTTATTTCAAAAAAATAAATCGCACGTTTTTGTAAGTTTGGCAAAAGTAGTAAAATACGATAATCTAACGCCGGTTCTTTTCCGAATATTGAATGTGTTAAAAAGTGCGGTTTGTTCTTTTTTCCGAAAATAAATTTTAAGGAAAAAAGAATCGAGACGGCGGTCGCAGCAGATAACGCACGCGCTTCAAGATTCGCTTCCCCGATTTTTGATAAACACAAAAAAAGGGCTGCGGTCAGTCGCTCCGCAGCCCGTCATTTAAGCAGTAATGAAATTCAGCAGTAAATCTTTGCCGCAAAGCCTAAGAGGACTTGCGGCTTTGTTTTTTTATTGTGTGACTCGAAAAGGGAAGAAGGCGACTGTTTTTCTTCCGGACGGAAGGCAGGCGGACGAGCAGAAAACTCCTCCGCGCCGCGCCGTTTTTTAGTTCAACAATAAAAATTCGTTTACCACGATTTCGGAAATATTTTTGGTGATGCCCTCCGCGTCTTGGTAGGTGCGGTGGCGCAGTTTGCCGGTCACGGCGACTTCCTTGCCTTTTTTGAGGAAGACTTCCATGTTTTCCGCGACTTTGCCCCAGGCTACGATTTGGTGCCACTGGGTGTCGATGACTTTTTGACCTTGCTTATTATTGTAGATGTCTTTGGTTGCCAAAGATGCCCGTGCGAATGCGCTGCCGCCTTCGGTTTGCTTGAGTTCTACGTCTTTACCGAGGTTGCCGATGAGTTGCACTCTGTTTCTGATACTGTTCATTGTATGATGATTAAAATGCCCGCAACCGAAGCTGCGGACGATGATTTTAAAATGATGAATTTGACTTTTTCTTTGCGTCGTCACGCATTTCTCAAAGTCAAAGTAGTATGTATGTTCCGGTGAAAAGCGAGTGATACGCTCCTCGTCAATTGATAGTGCAAAGATGCGGCAGGTCGGAGGTGTTAGTCGTTTTTTAGATGTTTAATGACGGGTGTATGCGTTTGTATTCGTTTGTAAACGTTTATTAACGACTAAAAGCTAAAAACAGTAAGAATTGAGCAATTTGCGGCTTATTTTGCTTCATAATCTTCGCTCAAATCCGCGTTCAAAACTTTCAAAACCATACTTACTTTTCGGTTTTGCCCGAACGTTGTCTTCATTTCCTGCGCCAATGCCGACATCAAAACGTCGTATTCGCCGAAAATTTGCGTACTCATCGAGTTAGTTTTAACGATTAAATTTTCGTGTTTATTCAGCCGTTCGATAAAGTCGATAATCGGCGGCTCGTAATTTTTGTCTAAAGGGTACATGCTGATTTCTGCGGATGCTTGCATTGCTTTTGATTTTAAAATGAAGGCTTTACGGTAAAAAAATCCAAAAAATCCTGTTCATCCTGTCTGAAAATTTCAACTACACTTTTCACCGTACAACCAAAATGAAAAAAGGATTTCCAAAGCCTAAAGCTCTGGAAACCCTTTTTTGTTTGTCTCAAATCCCGAAAAAAATCTACCTGCCGCCGCGCCGTTCCCGCATTTTTTTCAGCAGTTCGCGCCGAAATTCCTGCTCCGCGCGCGGCAACATCGCCACTTTTTTTACGGAAATAACCTTCCTCAATTTACCGTAATATTCCTTTTTCAAATCGAGAATTTGCTGCTCCTGTTCCATCGCGTTATTCAGATAAACCAATGCCTCGGCGTCCGTCATATCATCCGGATTTTGCTGCTTATCGAATGATTTTTGAATGGCTTCCCGCTTGTCTTTAAACTCATTAAAGACCGGCCAAAAAACCTGCGCCTCCTCCACCGTTAAATCCAATTTTTCGGTGATGTACGCCGTTGCCAAAGCCTCTACGCGTGCGCGCCTGTTGCCCCGACCGGGCTGCGCGGTTGCGGAAATGCAAATTCCCGTCAAAAGTAAAAGTATTAAAAATGTATTTTTCATAATTGTCTGTTTTCTAAAATAATTCTTCCGTTTCCGACCACGTTTGCGTTTGCAGAAACTCTTCCGCTGCTGCGGCATCGACCTCGTTCAGTTCTAAAACCGTCGATGCGTCATTTTTATTTTCCACGGAAATAATATCGGTCATTTCCGCATTTTCTGCTAAGTAATTGAAAATTTCCGCGTCCGTCAACTCCGCAAAAGCCGAGTCAAAAGAACCGCCTTCCGCAGTCGTAACAGTCTGTTTTTGTAAAAATAAAAATGCGCCCGCCACCAACAGCAAAGTCGCCAAACCCGCCGCCCCGAAAGGCGAAAACAACCGCTGCCACACAGAAACCTGCTGCCCCGTCGTCGTTTGTAATACGGGCGTACTCTCCAAAGCCACCTGCTCCATAATGCTGTTTTCGAGCAAATGAAAATAATTTTCCGGTGCCGCGTCGGACGCGGTTTCCTCTTTCATTTTCGCCAGCAGCGGCGAAAGTTCCGAAAGCTCTTTTTTTATGTTTTTATCTTTTTTCATTGCAAATTTTAAATCTTCAAACAAAAAATATCACACTAAAATGAAGGCGATTTTTCCAAACGTGCAAACAACTCAAACCATTCAAACCTACAAACCATTCAAACCTTTTATCCGACATTCTCCCGCACAAACGCCTCCACTTTTTTCACCGCGTGATGATAAGAAGCTTTTAGTGCGCCCTGCGAAGTTTGCAGCGCATCCGCCATGTCAGCGTAACTCATTTCGTCGTAGTAGCGAAGGTTGAAAACAGCTTTTTGTTTTGCCGGCAAAGTCGCCAGGGCCCGCGCCAAAATATTTTCCGTATGCGTTGCATCGACGCTGCCGCTTGCCGAAATTTGCTTGTGCGCAAGACCTTCCTCATCGTCTAAAGAGTCGGTAGATTTTCGGTTTCTCTTTTCCAAAAAAGTCAAAGATTCATTCGTTGCGATGCGGTACAACCAAGTGTACAATTTCGATTTTTCCTCAAAACGCGCGATGCTCCGATAAACCTTGATGAAAGTGTTTTGCAGCACGTCGTCCGCGTCCGCGTGACTGCCGACCATGCGCTTTACGTGAAAATACAACCGCTCGCGGTACTGCTGCACCAACAAACGAAACCCTCGGTCGTAGCTGCCCGGCTGCCTCAAAAGAGACAAAATGTGTGCGTCGCTGCCGTGGATTTCTTCGGTCAAAGTTGTAGTTGATTTTTCCGCTTTGCGATTGCTCTGCGTTAATAAATCGGTGATATTCCGTGTGAGTGCTTTCATATTCTCTGCGCGTTTTTTCTTTGACCGGTGAAAGCGGAGAAGGTTTAAAACGCACTGTTACATTGAAACTAAATACCGTGTATTATAGAAGTTGATTTTGTTGAATCGTTGAGGGCGGTTGTCGCAAGTTCAGTGCTTCGATGTAAGGTTTGCGGCGGACTGAAAATATCTTTTGAGCGTATTTTAGACAATCAAACCAATTACCCGGTAGTGTGAGAGGCATTCAACATTTCAACGATTCAACGACTCAACAATTACTTACCCGCCCGCCGTTATCCTGAACTCCACCCGGCGGTTCATTTTACGCCCCGCTTCGTAGCGATTATCCGCCGTCGGCATCGACTCGCCTTCGCCTTTGTATTCTAAGCGCGTGCCCGAAATGCCGTTTTCCAACAGATACAAAGTCACCGATTTGGCGCGTTTGCGCGAGAGATATTGATTGTATTCGCGCTCGCCGATGCTGTCGGTGTGTCCGATAATTTCGATTTTCAGTTCGGGATTTTCTTCCATGATTTGCCGCAGTTTTTTCAACTCCACAAAAGAGCGCGGATGCAAATCCCATTTGTCAAAGTCAAAATAAATGTCTTTAAGAACAAAGGTTTTACCCGTTTCGAGCGTCTGCAAAGTGAGGTCGTCCGGGCGTACCGGTACCGGCAGGTAGGGCGGCAATTTTTTCACCGTCACATCGTCAATGTAATAATAGGCGTAGGGAATGGTGTTGTTTTGGTCGGCTTTAAATTCGGAATCTGCGTCCGAAAAAAAGTTGCCGATGAGCAGATATTCGCTTGCGGCGGCAGCGGTAAATTGTCCCGCTATTTTTTGCCATTTGCCTTTTTTGATTTCTAAAATATCGGACGCCGAGATTTGCGGTGTGCCCGTTATGAGTTCGTCCGTTTTATGATAAATTTGTTTTTCGGAAAAGAGCATTCCGAGGTTATTAGAGAAATAAGAACCGGGGAGGTGGCTGACGTAAAATTCTGCGTAATAAATTTGCCCGACGACCAAAGGTTCATTAAGACGGGCGGCGATATATTCGCGGCAGTGGGTCTTCTTTTCCGCGCAGCCGTAAGTCGTCAAACCCGACATCGCGCCGCCCGAGTGCGGCGGCTGCACCCCGAAACCCTTCTCTGCCCAGTAGGTCGGTACACGCACTTTCGGACCGAAAATATCGGGCGAAGCGGCGGTAGGAGACTCCCAATATTTCATAACGCGGGTATAGTGTTCGCCTTTTTTAAACCAACCGATAGGCACGGCGGAAAAAGACTCGAAACCCGGATTGGCAATCAAATTTTCGGCGGCGGCGGCGGGGGTTTGCGCCGTGCTTTTGACGGAATTATGGAAAAGAAAAAAGAATAAAAGACAGGTAAAGCGCGTCATATTTTTGAGGGTTGGTCACAATTTTCACTAATCCAAACGCCGAAATTTACAAAAAGGTGTACGGTTTATGCGTGACTTTTGGCATAGTTTAGTATTTTCGTTTTTTGGGAATAACATCTAAGGTGTCTGACACTTTGGTTAAGAAAAAACAACGAAAACGCGTATGCAATTTAAAGGCAAGTAAATTGAAGTGTCTGACACCGGTCTTTAAGCAATCGCAATGCACGTCAATTAAACCACCGAAAATTAAATTCAAACCAAACCGCAAAATATTACATTCATGAAAATCCGCTTACTTCCGCTCCTCTTCCTTTTCCTCGTTTCCGTGCTCACCGCACAGAACAATCTCGACTTCAAACTCTTCGAATTGCCCGATGTTATTTTCAAGCAAATCGAAACACCGGAAGACTACGCCGCCGCCTACGAGCTGCGTATCAAGCAGCCGATAGACCATACCGACCCGGCAAAAGGTCACTTTTATCAACGTGCTTTTTTGTCGCATCGGGGCTTCGACCGTCCGACCGTCATGGCAACGGAAGGTTATAATCGCGGCGGCAATCGCATTTACGAATTGACCGATATTGTGGACGGCAATCAAATCGACATCGAGCATCGTTACTTCGGTGAAAGCATTCCCGAAAACCCGGATTATAAGCATTTGAATTTGGAACAGGCAACGGCGGATTTGCATCACATCAACCGCATTTTTCGCAAACTGTACACGGGGAAATGGCTGAGCACGGGCATTTCCAAAGGCGGACAAACGACCATTTTTTACCGCTATTTGTATCCCCAAGACGTAGATGTATCGGTGCCTTATGTAGCGCCGCTAAATCTGTCTTTGGAAGACGAAAGAATTTACGATTGGTTGGAGAAAGCCGGTACGGAAGAATGCCGCACCGACATCGAACGCGTGCAGCGCACTATCTTAGAAAATCGGGAAGAAGCCCTGACTTTACTGCGTTGGTACGCGCGCGGCGCAAAGTTGGATTTTAACTACCTCACCTTTGAGCAAGCCTTTGAGTATGCGGTTTTAGAGTATCCGTTTTCATTTTTTCAGTGGGGCAGTGACTGCGCAAAAATACCCGCTGCGGATGCGGATTTTGAAGAAATTTTGGGGCATTTCATGGACGTATCGGGCATCGCTTTTTTCTCCGACCGCGACGTGGCTTATTTCGGTTCGCACTATTATCAGGCGGGTACGCAAATGGGCTATTACGGCTACGAAGCCGCGCCGTTTAAGGATTTGCTGAAAGCCCTGCCGAATGATAAAAACCCCTCGGCGGTCTTTATGCCCGACGGCAAACCGCCCGTCTTCAATGGTGAACTGCCCAACAAAGTCGCTAAGTGGCTGAAGACCGACGGCAATAATTTTATTTACATTTACGGCAAAAACGATACATGGTCGGCGACGGGCGTGCCGCCTTCCGAAAAGACAAACTCGCTGTGGGTCGTCATGGAGGGCAAGAGTCACGGCGATGCGCGGATTAAGAATATGACGGCAGAGGAAAAGCAGCGAGTGGAGGAAAAGTTGGAGGAATGGTTGGGGGATGATTTTGAGATTCGGTAGTTTGGAGGTTGGGGAGTTGAAAGGTTGGGGAGTGTATGGTGATTTGCAATTTTCGGGGTAGGACTCTGACGGTAAAATTTTGTTACGGAAAAAGGACTGTTTGCGGCAACAATCATTTTTTTGCTGTTGTTCTTAACTGCTTGTCAGTCGGATAATAGTACGGATAAAGTCGAAATGCCTTTTGAAGGTTTACTAAGAAAAGATGCAAACTAATATTGTTAAACAGGTTTAAAATTTAATAAGAAGCCGCCACCAAAATCGAAAGCTAAAAAAATGAGTTCAAAAGACCCGATTTTAGAAGAAACCATAAACTACTACTACCGAGCAAAAAACCGCAAGGAAACCCCGTTTCCACACAAAAAAGAGAAAACTATGAACTTGACAGACGCAAAAAACGCCCTCAAAAAATACTTCGGTTACGACTCCTTTCGACCGAGACAGGCGGAGATAATTCAGAATGTTTTTACGGGCAGAGATACCCTCGTGCTGATGCCGACGGGCGGCGGTAAATCCGTCTGCTTTCAGATACCGGCGGTGACGATGCCGGGGACGGCGATTGTGGTGTCACCCTTGATTTCATTGATGAAAGACCAAGTCGAAGGGCTGCGCGCCAACGGTATTCGGGCGGCATTTATCAACAGTTCTTTGCCTTATAACGAGTTGCGGCAGGTGGAAGACGACCTGTTTAACGGCAGGTTGGATTTGTGTTATGTGTCGCCGGAAAAAATTGTTTCGCGGGAGTTTTTGCCGTTGCTGAAGAAGGTAAACGTCAACCTTTTTGCTATTGACGAGGCGCACTGTATTTCGGGTTGGGGACACGATTTTCGACCGGAATATACGCAGTTGCAGTTCTTGAAAAAGTTGTTTCCGGAGGTGCCGATTATCGCGCTGACGGCGACGGCGGACAAGGTGACACGTAAGGATATTTTGAAGCAATTGACTATACCCAAAGCCAAAGTTTTTATCTCTTCTTTCGACCGTCCGAACTTGAGTTTGGAGGTGCGCCCGGGACAAAAGCGCATGGAGCAAATCGTCAGTTTTGTCAAAAACAGACCGAACGAGTCGGGTATCATTTACTGCCTCAGTCGCCGCAGTTGTGAGCAGGTCGCCGCCAAGTTGTTATCAAAAGGCATCAAAGCAGACTTCTATCACGGCGCCATGTCGAGTACGCAACGCAGCACGGTACAGGAGAATTTTATCAACGACGTCACACCCGTGGTCTGCGCGACGATTGCCTTCGGCATGGGTATCGACAAGTCGAATGTACGCTACGTCATCCACTACAACCTCCCGCGTAACATGGAGGGCTACTACCAAGAAATCGGACGCGCCGGGCGCGACGGGGTGGACTCGCAAACGGTACTTTTTTACAGCTTCGCGGATGTGATGAGCTACCGCCGCATGTACTCCGACGAGCCGAGCCAACAGACGGAACTCAAAATGGCGAAGTTGGACAGAATGTACCAATACGCCACCGCGCAGGTCTGCCGCCGCAAAATTTTACTGAATTATTTTAACGAGCATCTGCGCGAGGATTGCGGCAACTGCGACATCTGTAAAAATCCGCCGAAACTCATCGACGCGACGGTTTTTGCGCAAAAAGCCCTTTCCGCCGTGGCGCGTACTAAAGGGACAGTCGGTATTGCGCTGTTGGTGAATATCCTGCGCGGCTCGCGGGCTTACGCGGTCGTTTCTGCGGGCTATGACAAAATCAAAACCTACGGCGTGGGCGCGGATACGAGTTTTGATGAATGGCGACACATCATCGAGCAGTTCGTGCATTTGGGTTACTTGGACATTGCACACGACGACAAAAATCATTTGAAACTGAACGAGGCGAGTAAAGAAGTGCTTTTCGAAAACCGAAAAGTAGAGATAATCAGTTTTGAAAGCTACAAAAAACGCGAAGAAGAATCAAAGCAGAAAAAAGCAAAACCACAGAGCGAAAGAGAACGCGTGCGCGACGGTTTGTTCGACTCGCTGCGCAAGTTGCGTCTTAAAATCGCCCGCAAACAAGAAGTGCCGCCTTACGTCATTTTCAGTGATGCGACCCTCGAAGAAATGGCAGCCATGCGCCCGACCGACAACGCGGAAATGATGGAAATCAGCGGGGTCGGACAACTCAAAATGGAGAAATACGGCGACGATTTTATCCGCGCGATTTTGGGCTACGCAAAGATTAACAACATCCCGCTTTCGACCTTCAAGAATCGCAACAATCGGGAAGTCATCGTGCCCGCTTCCGGTCCGCGACCGGCACGCAAGACGGAAACAATTCTGCCCGGCGACGAAAATCTGACAACTACCGAGCGCACGATAAAGTACTTCCGACAGGGAAAATCTGCGGACGAAATCGCCGCTATGCGCAATCTGAACCCGACGACTATCAAAGGACATTTGGTAAAATTTTACGAAGAAGGCGGCGACATCGACATCAATAAATTTGTCTCTCCCGTCGAGATTCAAATGGTTTTGGACAAACTGCCGCTTTATCATAATAATGAAAAAAAGCTGCGTCCGGTCTATGAAGCACTGGGTGAAAAAATCAGTTTTGAAAAAATAAAATGGGCCTTGGCGTACCACGAAAAGCGTATGAAAGAACTGCCGCAATGAAGAAAAATTACGTCCTTGAAGTCGTCCTGATTGAGATTATTTTCTTCATGCTGCTGTGGCTTTGGGATGAATATATCGCCTTTTTGCTCACGCTGTTTTTCACGGCAATCGCCGCCGGGGTACTGCTCATCAGCCTCATTGCGGAGCTGTTGGAAAGAACAAAAGTGCCGCGCAACTACTTCTATTGGTTAGCCGTTTCGGCCTGTGTACCGTTAGCGGTCGCCGCGATTTTCAAATACATTTTGTAACGCGCCGAATAACCGAATCAACAAATAACCGAATCAACATCAAGAAAATTATGCAAGTAAAAACCATAGCCATCGGCTGCGACCACGGCGGTTTCGCCTATAAAGATACGATTATCGAAATGCTGAAAAAAGAAGGCATCGAAGTTCACGATTTTGGTACGGACTCCGAAGACTCCGTTGATTATCCGGACTTTGTACACCCGACGGCGAGCGATGTGGAAAGCGGAAAAGCCGACCTCGGCATCGTCCTCTGCGGCAGCGGAAACGGCGCGGCAATTACCGCCAATAAACACCAAGGCATTCGCTGCGCACTCTGCTGGACGGAAGAACTCGCCCGCCTCGGACGCGAGCACAATAACGCGAACGTACTTTCGATTCCGGCGCGTTTTATCAGTGAAGAAGTCGCTTTGGATATGGTGCGGGCATTTATCAGCACGGACTTTGCCGGCGGGCGCCACAAGCGGCGGGTAGGAAAAATTGCCTGTGCTTAGCATGAAAAAAGCCTGTTTTTACGTTCAGTAAAAACAGGCTTTTTTCAATTTTAAACGGCGATTTTATTTCTGCATCACTACGCGCTGCATCGTACCTTTATTCGTTTTTTGGTCAATGACGACCACGGTCACAAAACTGTGCTTGCTTTGTACATTGATTTTTTCGTCGAAAGTTCCCGAAAAGTTTGGCAGCGAGCGGTCGTACAGCGCACCGTCGTCGTCCAAAATCGTCAAGCGCAAATCCTTTTTATCGGACTCGAATTGCAGGCGAAATTCTCCGTCGTTCGGATTGGGAGAAATTATAAAGTTGTCGAGTGTCAAGCCGACATCCCAACATAAAGTATTTTCCTTGTCGGGTTGCGGTTGTGCGGTTTCCGGTTCGTCCGCCAATTTGAACTTGACGGGCAAATGATAGTCTGCGGCAATATTTTCGCCGTCTTTCACGGCAGGTATCCACTTCGGCATTTGCGCGATAACTTCCAATACTGCCTCATCACAACCGCCGCCGATACTGCGCACGATTTCCGCATTTTTAACAGTCCCGTCGGCAGCTACCGTAAATTTGGAAACCACTACGCCCTGCACATTCGCCTCACGCGCCTCTTCCGGATACTTGATGTTGGTGTAAATAAAATTCAGCATTTCCGACTGCGCACAATTATTGCGCTCGCTTGCATCCGTGTTATCTTCGCAACCCGGAAAGCGCGGCATTTCATCCGCAGCATCGGTATCCGATTCGCTTGCTTTGCTCTCCGTTTCCTCATCCGCCAATTTGAATTTCACGGGCAGATTATACTGCACCGCCACCGCTTTTCCGTCGTTCTTGCCCGGTATCCAGTTCGGCATTTCACCGACGATGCGCAGCACTTCTTCGTCGCAGCCGCCGCCGATACTGCGCAGGACTTCGGGTTTTGTGATGCTGCCGTCGGCACTCACTACAAAGCGCACGACTACCGTTCCCTGCACATCCGCGTCACGCGCCTGCTCCGGGTATATGATGTTGGTGTAAACAAAATTCAGCATTTCCGCTTGTGCACAGCTTTCTTTTTCCTTTAAATCGGGCTTTTCTTCGCAGCCGGGGAAGCGGGGCATTTCATCGACGACTTTGAAAATCGGGTCGTCCGACTCGTTCAAAAGTACCATTTCCGGCAGTGTGCCGTTTTCCGCTTTTACGTTGACCATCGCTACGGGTACGCCGAAATTGTTTGCGGCTGTCTCGGCTATGAAAATAACTTCGTCACGATGTTGCGGATATTTCGTCATCAATTCCGCAAAACGATTTTCTAAATCCGCAGTAATTTTCGCCTTTTCACCGACGGGCAGATTATTAAAGATTTTGAAAAGGTTGTTAAACTCGGCTTCAATCGCCGCTCGGTCAAAATCGTTTTGCATTATCGGAAAAATCGAAAATTCCGCTTTGTCTCCTCTGTCCGCAAAGGCAAAAACGAGGAGCAGAAATGCAGGTATGACCGCGAGGTATTTCCATTTCGCCTGCTTGTTTGAAGGTTTCTTTGTCATCATCATAATTCTTTTTTTTAATTGTGATTGGTTAAAATGATTGGCTAAGGACAACCACATCCGGCCCTGATGTGATTGCCTCAGCAACAGCAGGCCGTACTGTTTCTTTTTAGTATTTTTCAGCACCTCCGCATCGGCGAGGTACTCGTGTATTTGTCTGAGTGATTTTTTGAAAAAATAAATCGGCGGCGCACACCAAAAAACGATGCTCAACAGTTCTAACAGCAGCACGTCGAGCGTGTGTCGCTGCGCCAAATGCGCCCGTTCGTGGCGCAGTATTTTTTGATTTTCGGAGTCTTTTAAATCAAAATCCTGCGGCAAAAAAAGCAGATGCAGAAAAGAAAACGGCGGGTGTTGTTCCGTTGTCAGCAGCGTGTTATTTTCGAGGCGTTCGGCGTTTTTGTACAGTTGAAATATTTGGCGCAAGCCGTAAATAAATCTGCCCGTCAGCAACAGCACCACGAGAAAATACAGCCCCAAAAGCACATCCGTCAGACCGACGGTCGGCGCGAGTTGCGTTTGCCGCGCCGAAATTTCCACCGCCTCCATACCGACAACAACGACGGTCTGCAGATAAACGGCGGCATTTTCGGTCGTTTCCGCCTGCGGCAATTCTAAAAACGGAATCAGCAAACCGCCGATTATCGCCGCTAAAAGGTACGCCCGATTGCTTTTGAAAAAAGTCTCGCGGCTCAGGGCGCAGGCGTAGATTGCGTACAGCAGCGTCCAACAAATCGTGACTTCAAGTAAATAGGTGAGCATAAAGGATTTTTTTTGATTGTCGATTTGCTTTTACTCAGAAGGTGACTTTGAGTCACCCTGTGAGTAAAAGCAAATCGACTTTTCGGATGAATTACTTTTGCTGAAAATTTACTCCTCCTCCAATTTCTCCACCATTTCTCTCAATTCCGCCAAAGTCAAATCCTCCTCTTTCACCAAAAACGAAACGAGATTACTCATCGAACCTTCAAAATAATCGCTCACCAATTTTCCTACTCGTTTTTTTGAATAATCTTCTTTGGCTACCAACGGAAAATATTCGTAAGTGCGTCCGTAGGCTTTGTGTCCCACAAATTCCTTTTTATCCAGAATGCGCACAATCGACGAAATCGTGCTGTGCGGCGGCTTTTTACCGTTTGCTTGTTTCATTTCTTCCAAAATGTCACTCACCAGACAGCGTTCTTTTTGCCAAATAATGTGCATGACTTCCTCTTCGGCTTTTGTCAGTTTTTGCATGATAGGTATTTCTTAGTTTTAAATCTTTCGACAACACAAAGGTATAACGATATTTTCACAAAAGCAACTATCTTTATAGTTTTATAACGTAAAAATACGTTACAACTAACTAAGCAACTGATTATCAGCAACTTGAGACAAAATAAAATTATAAGAAAATAAACTAAAAAATGAGAAAGAATGATACGAATCAGAGTGAAAGAGATATTTATGTTGACTTATCATTCAGACAAACCAACGTCTCCTCCCCGATAAGTCCTTAAAATATCTCGCTTGCTTCCGCCGAAAAATCTTAACTTAGCGCAGCCAATTTTGCTTTTTACCAAATAAACACAACCGTCATGAGTGTAGATATCCAAACGCCCGCCGATACGCAAGCCCGCGAAATCAAGCGCATTTTCGCCTTGCAACAAAAAAATCAGTATAAAGTCGCCGGCAGCAGCGTGTCGGAGCGCAAAGCAAAACTCACGCGCCTGCACGAGGCGGTAATGCGTTATCGTCCGCAAATCAAGGAGGCTCTGTATCAGGATTATCGCAAGCACCCGGCGGAGGTCGATTTGACGGAAATCTACCCCGTCACCACCGAAATCAAAGACGCCAAACGCAACCTCTCGCGGTGGATGGCTAATCATAAAGTCGGTACGCCCTTGGCACTCATGGGCGCGAGTTCGTACATCAAGTACGAGCCGAAAGGCGTCGTCCTCATCATTTCTCCTTGGAATTTTCCCGTTAATCTGACTTTCGGGCCGCTCGTTTCCGCCATCGCCGCCGGCAATACCGTCATTTTGAAGCCTTCGGAAATGACACCGCACACCTCGGCTTTGATGAAAAAAATTGTGGAAGAGTTATTTGACGAAAATGAAATTGCCCTCGTCGAAGGCGCGGTCGGCACTTCCAAAGCCCTGTTGGATTTACCTTTCAATCACATCTTTTTTACCGGCGCACCGAGCATCGGTAAAGTCGTGATGCGCGCTGCGGCGGAGCATTTGACTTCGGTTACACTCGAATTGGGCGGAAAATCACCGACTGTCGTCGATGAAACCGCCGACCTCGACGTAGCCGCCCGCCGCATCGCGTGGGGAAAATACGTGAACAACGGTCAAATTTGCATCGCGCCCGATTACATTTTTGTTCACGAAAGCAAAAAGGCGAAATTCGTCGATTTGGTAAAAAAATATCTGCGCGAGTTTTACACGGAAAGTGCGGAAAACGAAACCTCTTATGCGCGTATCGTCAATCGCCGGCATTACACGCGGGTGAAAGACTACATCGACGACGCGGTTGCCAAAGGTGCGGTGACGGAGTACGGCGGTAAGTTTTCGGAAGAACAAAATTACATCAGCCCGACGGTGATGACCAATGTATCGGAGGATTCTGCGTTGATGGAAAATGAGATTTTCGGACCGGTTTTGCCCGTTTTCGGTTTCACTGATTTGCAGACCGTCGTCGATAAAATCAATGCGCGTGAGAAGCCGCTCGCGCTTTACATTTACAGTCGCAGCAAAATAAATCAGAATTTCATTCTCAATAACACCCGCGCCGGCGGTACTTGTATCAATCACAGTTCGCTGCATTTTTTCAATACCAACCTGCCCTTCGGCGGCTCGAATAACAGCGGCATCGGCAAGGCGCACGGGGAGTTTGGCTTCGAGGCTTTTTCGGATGCGCGGGCGGTGATGAAGCAGCACGTTCCTAATGCTTTGGAGTTGCTGCTGCCGCCGTATAACGATTTTAAGGAGAAGTTGATTGAGTTGACGATTAAGTGGTTTTAAGATTGGTTGACGGTTGTCCGTTGTCGGTTGCCCGTTTCGGCTCTGTGTGAGTTTTAGGCTTAAGTTTTCTTTTACGGCGTAAAAACTCTTGTACTCACCACATTCCCCGCGCGGTCGTAGTACGTCCATTTGCCTATCGGTTTTTTCCAATCGCGGTACTGACCTTTTGATTTGACGCTGCCGTCTTCGTAGAAAAAAGTGACCGGACCTTCTACGCGGTCATCGACGTAGGTGCCTTGGCATTCTTTGCTGCCGTCGGGTGCGTAGTTTATCCAAATGCCGTTACCGACGCCGTTAACTACCTGCGAGACGGCTTCCAATTCGCCGTTATCGTAGCGGGCATACAGAAAGCCGGTGTAGGGTTTTTCCGCGCCGCGCAGGTAGTATTTTGCGCCGTTATGGTACTTGATGACGGACTCGGTCATGGAGTACATTTCTGACGGGTCGGGATGGGAGATTTCCTTTTTTTGTGCGAAGGCGGTGAGGGTGAAAAAAAGGAATGCAGCGAGGAATGAGATTTTTGTTTTCATATTTTATTGTTGTCTTGTTTCAAATTTGAGACAACAAAACATCCCGGATGTTTATTAAAACAGTATTTAAAACAAAAAAAATCCCGAATACTCACCAAAAGCATTCGGGATTTTTTATTCCTCCTCAACAAAATGTTACCCCAACAAATCACGTCCGGGGAAGTAAGCGTTTTCGCCCAATTCCTCTTCGATGCGCAACAGTTGGTTGTACTTCGCAATCCGGTCGGAGCGACTCGCCGAGCCGGTTTTAATTTGACCGGTGTTCAAAGCTACCGCCAGATCAGCAATGGTCGTGTCTTCGGTTTCGCCCGAGCGGTGCGACATCACGCTGGTGTAAGCATTGCGATTTGCCATCGTTACTGCTTCGATAGTCTCGGTCAGAGAGCCGATTTGGTTGACTTTGATGAGGATAGAATTTGAAATACCCTCGTCGATGCCGCGCTGCAAACGCTTGGTATTGGTGACAAATAAATCGTCACCGACTAATTGGACTTGGCTGCCGATAGTCTGCGTCAGTTTTTTCCAGGAAGCCCAATCGTCTTCGTACAGACCGTCTTCGATGCTGAAAATCGGGTACTGCTCCACCCAGTCTTTCCAGTAAGCAATCATATCGTCGCCGGTCAGCTTGTCGCCCGTCGATTTGTGCAGGTGATAAACTTTTTCGTCTTCGAGGTAAAACTCACTTGCCGCCGCATCCATGGCAATCATGATATCTTCGCCCGGCTTATAACCCGCCTTTTCGATGGCTTGCAAGACAATTTCAATCGCCTCTTTGTTGCTGCCGATATTCGGAGCGAAACCGCCTTCGTCACCGACATTAGTTGCCAGACCCTTTGACTTCAAAACGCTTTTTAAGGTGTGAAAAACCTCTACGCCCATCTGCAACGACTGACTGAAAGAGTCCGCACCCAATGGCACGACCATAAATTCCTGAAAGTCAATGCTGTTGTCCGCGTGGCTGCCGCCGTTCAAAATATTCATCATCGGCACGGGCAATACGTGCGCGTTGACGCCGCCGATGTAGCGGTACAGTTCCTGTCCCGACATCTCCGCCGCTGCTTTGGCGACTGCGAGTGATACACCTAAGATAGCATTTGCGCCGAGTTTACTTTTGTTTTCCGTGCCGTCGAGTTCAATCATCGTCTGGTCGATGTCGCGCTGCTCGAATACGTCCATGCCGATGAGTGCGTCGCGGATTTCGTCTTCCACATTGGCGCAGGCTTTCAAAACACCTTTACCCATAAAACGACCTTTGTCACCGTCACGCAGCTCGACCGCCTCGTACATACCCGTGGAGGCACCGCTGGGCACCGCCGCGCGACCGAAGGCTCCGCTTTCCGTGATAACTTCTACCTCTACGGTAGGATTTCCGCGACTGTCTAAAATTTCGCGGGCGCGTACATCTAAAATTGCACTCATGGTAATTTTTTTTCAAAAAAAATTAGTTGATGGTTGGTAGTTGGTGGTTGATGGGCGGCTTTCGCTTTTGCGCCCCTCGTTACCTTTGCTTCAACTGATTTTTCTTATGATTTTTAGTTTTAGAGACCGGCGCATGAGTGTTCGGGCGATTTACACGCAGCTACCATAATCTTGGAAATGTTTTTTTGATTTTATTCGGTGTTTAACAAACAATCAACACAACTACATACAGAGTAGATTGATTGGCGGTAGTTTATTCAAATTTTAAGCAAGCAGCACGCCGCCACCACCTACCATCCACCAACTGTCACCTAACCCTCTGCCATTAATTTCACAAAGTCATCGAACAGATAACGCGCGTCGTGCGGTCCGGGCGATGCCTCGGGGTGGTATTGCACGCTGAATGCTTTTTTGCCTTTGATGCGAATGCCTTCGATGGTGTCGTCGTTGAGATTGACGTGGGTAATTTCTACGCGGTCTTTAGCGGCGTGAATGGCTTCGGGACTGACTCCGAAACCGTGGTTTTGGCTGGTAATTTCGCTTTTGCCGGTCTGCAGATTTTTGACGGGGTGGTTAATCCCTCGGTGACCGTGGTGCATTTTGTAGGTCGGAATATCGACTGCCTCGGCGAGTATTTGGTGTCCTAAACAGATACCGAACAGCGGTTTGTCTTCTTCGATAATTTTCTTTGCGGTATCAATCGCGTACTTCATCGGTGCCGGGTCGCCGGGACCGTTGGAGATAAAAAAGCCGTCGGGTTCAAATGCTTTTAAATCTTCGTAAGAAGTCTTTGCGGGAAAAACCTTGAGGTAGCAGTCGCGGTCGGAGAAATTATCCAAGATATTGCGCTTACAACCCAAATCCAAAACGGCGACGCGGTATTTGGCGTGTGAGTCACCGACGGTGTAGGACTCTTTGGTGCTGACTTCGCTCGCCAGTTCCAAGCCTTCCATCGACGGCACTTCGGCGAGTTGTTTTTTCAACTTTTCAATATCCGTTTCTTCACTCGAAATGATGCCGTTCATGGCACCTTTGCTGCGAATGTGGCGTACCAAAGCGCGGGTATCTACGTTGCAGATGCCGACCAACTCTTCTTCCTCAAAATATTCCTGAATGCTTGCGTTGGCCTGCGGGCGGCTGTATTGGACGGTAAAATTTTTGCAAATCAAGCCCGCGATTTTGATGCTTTCGCTTTCGGTGTCGGTCATTTTGGTGCCGTAGTTACCGATGTGGGCGTTGGTGGCGACGAGTAATTGACCGTAATAACTCGGGTCGGTAAAGACCTCTTGGTAGCCGGTCATGCCGGTGTTAAAACAAATTTCTCCGGTCGTAGTGCCGATTTTACCGGCGGAGGTGCCGTGGAAAACCGTGCCGTCTGCGAGTAATAAAACTGCGGGTACTTGCTGCATTTTTTAGGTTGTGTATTTTGTAAATACTCAATTTCGGCGCAAAGATAAGGTGAAATAGTTTGACAGATAAATTAAAAGAGGGAAAAAGGAAATTTACCTAAAAGGGGAGGTTTCGGAAAATTAATTTGCCAAATCCAAACGCGTAAAAACGGGCGAATATCCCGCAAAAATACCGCAGCCGTTTTCGATGTTGTTGTGCAGCACCACCGGTCCGCTGATGGCATCGAAGCCCGACTGTACGCGCACCTGACGCGCGAGAGAGGAGTGATAAAGGTAGTAATCTTCGGAAGTATTGCGCACTTCGACCACAAAATCACCAACCTCTTCCGAGTTTGGATTGTAGAGAAAATTGCCTTCAAAAACAAAATTACCGCTGCCGCCGTCGAAGTTATCGTCTTTAATTAAAACGCCGCGATTGTCGATGTAGGGCAACACTTCCTGATTGTTGTCTATCAAATTAAAAGCCAACGGCCCGATGACGATTTCGGTGCGCGTCGTATCGCCGCCCGCGCTGACTCGCAGCAGGTTGATAAATTGATACAAATTGATGTGGTAAAAATTTTCGACGGTCGGAAAGTCATTGATGGTCAAATCGAGTTCAAAATCCACGTTAACAAAACCGTTGGTGGTGCGGCTTTCGGAGGTCGTAATCGAGGCTTCGCTTTCCGCTTCGGTCGAAGGAATGAAACCCGTCGCTTCGACCGGCGTAAAGTTAGGCGCAGACACCCGCAGGGTGTAAATTTCGCCGCCGGTCGGAATAAAATTACTCGTAGAATAATACGGCTGAATACCGCGCAGCTTTTCCTGTACCGTCGGCTGGCGGTAGTGCAGTCTTTCTTTAAACACCTCGTCGTCCGCAAAAAGCTCGACGACGGCATCCGACACATTGATTAAGGTATCGTTTTGCGAAAGGGCGGGCGCGGTGCGCGATACGGTGACGCGCATCAGCGAGTCCGACTCCAAAGGGTTGCCGCTGCTGAAATTACTTACAATCACCAACTTACTCGGTATCGGGTCCACGTCGATAATTACCTCGCGCTCGCAGGAAGCCGAAAACAACAAAAAACAAACGAATATGCCGATATGCCGAATCATATCTGCAAATATACAAAATAAGCCGGATAAATGCCGAAAGAAATATCGGTCTGCGTTTTTGTCGGTTTACGGTTAAAACTTAATTCCGAAAAAAACAAGCCGCCGCCGCGAAAATATCTTAAATTTGCCGAGCGAAATCAAAGGCATCTTTATAAAGCAAAATAACCATCAAGCACACGGACGAAGAACTGCTCAACCTCATGCAAACCGACCGCGACCGCGCCGTCGAGTTGCTGTTTCGTCGTTATTATACTTTGGTCACACACAGCGTTTATCGCATCATTCCCGACCGCAGTACCGCCGAAGATTTGGCACAGGAGGTCTTTTACGATTTATGGCGCAAACGCGAAAAATTGCTCATCACTACTTCCTTGCCCGCTTACCTGCGCCGCGCTGCCGTCAACAAAGCTCTCAATTATGTGCGCGACCGCAAAATGAAATTTACCGACGAAGAGCAACTGCCGGAGTTTAAAAGCGAAGCCGCGACGGTACACCAAAAACTCAACGCCGAAGAACTGCAAAAAAAAATCAACGAAGCCGTGGACTCCTTACCCGAACGCTGCCGCGCCGTTTTCTCGCTCAGTCGTTTTGAAGAAATGTCGTATAAAGAAATCGCGGGCAAACTCGATATTTCGGTAAAAACGGTGGAAAATCAAATTTCCAAAGCCTTGAGCATTATGCGCACGGCTTTGGAGCCTTATATGAAAAAATGAGATTTTAGATTTTTAGACGTTAGATATTAGACTGCCCGCGTCTCTCTCCCAACTACACAACCGCTCAACCTCCAAACCTTTCAACATCGTGAAACTACTCAAACCTACCGTTCAGACAACTTACATCCTCTTTGAAGACCGCCGCATTCCCGCAAAAATCTACCGGGAGCGCAGAAAAAACGTGCGATTTTCTATCGGAAAAAAACACGCGATTTGTCGGTTGCCTTTGCTGCTGACGGAAACAAACGGGCACATAAAACGATTTGAGGAATGGGTGCGCGAAAATTTTGCGCAGAGCGAGCGGATGCAGGCGCGGTATTTCGGCAAAGATTATCAGGACGGCGATACGCTGCAAGTCGGAAAGCGCAGCTACGTCATTCGCTTTTTGCCTTCGACCAAAAAAAATCATTACGGGAAACTGAAAGGTAAGGAAATCCGTTTGGAACTCGCCGACGATACCAAAGAAGGCACACAAAAAGCCGTGCGGCATTTGCTCAGTCGCGTCGTCGCCAAAGACTATTTAACCGAAATTACCCGCCGCGTCGATACTTGGAACGATGCGCATTTTCAAAAAGAAATTACCGGTGTTTTTCTCAAATACAACACCTCCAACTGGGGCAGTTGCAGCACACGCGGCAACGTCAACCTTTCTACCCGCCTGCTATTCGCGCCCGACGATGTAGTCGATTATGTGATAGTACACGAGTTGGCGCATTTGATAGAAATGAACCATTCTGACCGCTTTTGGAAAATTGTGAGCGATATTATGCCGGACTATCGAGAAAAGGAAATTTGGTTGAAAGAAAACGGACATTTGTGTAATTTTTAGTACAAAGAAGCAGGGATATTTCCGACGATTTTGTTTACGTGAGATTTTAGAGGTACTTTCACCTTTTAAAATCTCTGCCATGCAAAATAACCGACACACCCCTTTTCTCCTTTGCACATTTATCTTCTTGTGCAGCTTGTTTTCTTCAGCCTTGCAAGCCCAAACATTTTTCACCACCAACGGCACGGCTGTCTCGACCTCCGTCGATTGTTACCAAATGACAGCAGCCACTATCACCCAAGCCGGTTCTATCTACGACCCGACTCCCGTTGACTTCTCGCAACCTTTCGGTATCAGCGGCACTATGAATTTCGGCAACGACGACGGCGGTGCCGATGGTATCACCTTTATTTTGACTACTTCGACTACCGCCCTCGGCAACGGCGGCGGAGGCATAGCCTACGAAGGTATTTTGGCTTCCGTCGTCATTGAGTTCGATACTTGGCAAAACCCCGAAGTAGGTGATCCTTTTGCAGATCACATGGGTATTGTCTCCGCCGGCAGTCCTTCGCACACCGGATTTACTGCTTTGTCGCCGGCCGTCCCCCTGCCAAACCTGGAAGACGGTCAAGACAAATGCTTTGAAATCACCTGGACGCCGGGCAGCCAAACCCTGAGTGCGACTTTGGACGGAAATACCGTTTCCTACTCCGGCAATATTCCCGCTTTATTTTTTGCCTCCGCCCCCGACGTTTACATGGGCTTCACGTCGAGTACCGGCGGCGCATTCAATCAACACGTCATTTGCTTTAGTTCTCCTACGGTCGAACCCATGGAAGACATCACCATCTGCGAAGGCGAAAGCACCGTACTGCAAGCCGATCCCAACGCAGAAACCTACTCTTGGACACCCGACCCCACTCTGTCTTCTTTCAATACCGCAAACCCGATCGCGACCCCGACGACAACTACCTTATATACTGTGCTGATGGATTACGGCTGCGGTCTGCCGCAACCCGATGATGTCTTAGTCACCGTCAACCCCGCGCCGCAGGTCATTGCCGGCGCAAATTCTCCGCTCTGTGTCGGCGAAACGTTGCAACTGACCGCTGACAACGGAGGCACATCCTATGCTTGGACAGGTCCGGGAAATTTTACCTCCAACGAACAAAATCCGCAAATCACCGACATTACCGCCGCCAATCAAGGTATTTACACCGTCACCACTACGGGCGCAAACGGCTGTGTCAGCACCGCAGAGGTCAACGTCATCATTTTACCCGCCGTCGCGGTTATTGTGCCGCAGCCGCCGCACTGCGGCAGCACGGTGCAGGTGCAATACGAGGGCATACCCGCCGGCGGAACCTGGGGCGGTGTCGCCGATATAAACGGTCTTATTTACCCCGCTCAACTTTCGCCCGGTTTTCACCAAATTACCTATACTGCCACCGACGGCTCGGGCTGCACGGCTTTTGAAGAAATTACGATAGAAATTTTGCCGTCACCGACCATCGACATCACCTCCCCGCTTTCTTTTTGTGAAAATGACGCGCCCCAAACCCTGACCGCCACACCCGCCGGCGGCACTTGGGGCGGCACGGCAAGTACGACCGGACAAATTTCGCCGCAAGCCATGACGCCCGGTTTATATCCCGTTTCCTACACGGTCGGCGACCCGGATTGTCAAGTCGATACCATCTTCGATATTGAAATCACTGCGGCAGTCGCCGTCGAAATCACCGTCGGCGGTCCCTACTGCCCCGACGCCGGCGTGCAGCAATTTACCGCCTCCGTCCCCGGCGGCATCTGGGGCGGCATTGCCGAGCCGGACGGCACCGTAAATCCTTCCGTAATACCCGCCGGCACCTACGAAGTGACCTACACGACAAGCGGCGGTTGCGCCGGCACAGACAGCGATTTTATCGAAATACTCCCGCAACCGACCGCCGAATTTCAAGAAAACGGCTCCTATTGTGAAAACCTCGGAGAAGCCTTCGACCTACAAATCAACGTCACCGGTACCTTTCCGATAACCGTAGAATACACCATCGACAATGTGCCGCAGACGGCTTGGATGTTTAACGAGTTCAGCAATTTTGTTCCCGTTTCCGTTGCCGGCATTTACGAAATTATAAATGTCACGGACGCGTCGGGCTGTACGGGTCCGGTCGGTAACGCCGCCGAAGTTACCGCTGCGGATGCTCCCGTTTTGGTTTCCGTCACTCCGGAATGCACGGACGAGCAGGATTTTTACAGCGTACAAATCGAAATTACCGGCGGCGACCCCGACTCTTACACCGCCAACGGTTCGGTGCCGGGTAATTTTTCCGCCGCACCGCCCTACGTCTTCACGAGTCAGTTGATCCCGAGCGGCGACGACTACGAATTTTTTATTTTTGACGATAATGTTTGCGGCACGCTGACCGTTGACGGCAGCTTTTCCTGCGCGTGTGTTACCGATGTGGGCACAATGCAGCAAGATACCCTGCGTGACTGTGTCGGTACCTCTGTCACGGCAATACACGACAACAATGAAATTTTGGACGACGACGACGCTTTAATTTACATCCTGCACGACGGCAGCGGCAATGCGGAGGGGACAATTTTTGACAGCGCCGATACGCCGACCTTTTTCCTCGTGCCGCCGATGCAAACGGGCGTGACTTACTACATTTCCGCAGTCGCGGGCAATATGACAGCCGACGGAGTCGATTTTGACGATAGTTGTCTGAGCGTATCGGTCGGTACGCCGGTCGTTTGGCGAGAATTTCCGACGGCGGTCATCAGCGGCGATACGGAAATCTGTCCGGGGGAGACAGCGGAAATTACTTTCAATTTTACCGGTACCGGTGACTCCTTTTCGGGTCTTTACGGTTTGAATACCGGTAGTGACGTGGACTTTGTCGATTTTTCCGACGGCGAAATCGTAGAATTTACCCCGACCCAAAATACCACCATAGATTTACTTTTTGTTTATTACGGCGACAATCCGCAATGCGACCAAATAGTATCATCTACGGTAGAAATTACTATCGTCGAAGCCGAAGAAGTCGCTACACAAGCGACCGTTTGTGCGGGCGAATCAATTTTGCTCGGCGGCGCAATGCAAAGCGAACCCGGCATCTACATCGACACTTTGAATACGGCGGCGGGCTGCGACAGTATTGTCTTTACCGCACTTTCCGTCATTGAAAACGACACGACTTTCCTCAATGACGTGAGTTGTAATCCGGCGGAAACGGGGGTTTTTACCACCGTTCTGCAAAACGAAAATTTGTGTGACAG
>JAHDCG010000208.1 GCA_020629965.1 Saprospiraceae bacterium
TTTTCAAAGATTCAACCAATAAGTCACCTTCGCCACCAAAGCTCGATTTCTTACCCTTAAATCCGCGACATCGAAACTCGCGTAATTGTCCGTCCACACCAAAAAGAAATCGCTGACGGGTTGAAAACGCCATTGCAGACGGGCATTGATGTTGAGATTTTCGGATTGAGAATTGTACTGAACGAAGGTCGTGAAAAACAGTTTTTTGGACAGCGTGAGGTCGAAGCGCGGACCGACCAACCACAAATTGGCGGGCAAAAACGGCTCGGCGAGTTTGATGTAATTGTAATTATAACTCAGCGAAACCGACCCGTAAGGCTCGAAACGCAGCCCGAAATCTCCGCGTATGTTGACCCGCGTTCCGTTGAAAAAGCCGCCGAGGTAGGCGTTTACGGAGTAGGTGAATTTTTGGTTGCGGTCGGCGCGAAAAGAGGCTCTGCCGGAGAAAAATTCGTAGGAGTGACCGCCCGGTAAAACGATGCCCTCCGCCTGTTCGCGCGTCGGGTCGAAGTCATTGAACAACAGCACTTTGTCGTATTGACCCGTGAAGGACAGGCTCGCAAAGTTGCGAAATTGCATCGACCATTCGGTCAGCAGAGTTACGTCGGCGAGTTTCCAAGGCTCGAATTGTGTGTCCGGCTCTTTACCGATTTTATAGATGAAACGCGTGTCGGCAAAAATGGTATGCCGCACGATACTGCCGCCGTTTTCGGGGTAAAAAAACAGACTGCCCTCCGGACTGACGAGGTAAATGTCTCTGCGCTGCACAAAACCCACCTCCGCATCATAGCCCGCGCCGACGTACAAACTGAAAATTTCCGCCCGCCAGTCGCGCTCGCTGTATTCGAGGAAAAAATGGTTGGAAAATTTGTCTGTCAAATCACTCGGCGTAATCGCCTGTTGGTGCGAAAACTTGCCTCTCCAATGATTATCGGGCGAAGAGAGGTTGTATTCCGCACCCAAAATGCGGTTGTACTCGCTGAACGAACCCGAAAAATCTTCCGCCGCAAAAGCCTGTTTGTTGATGCCGAAAAGCGAAAAATTAGAGCGTTCGCCCACCGTTTTTTGATAGACAGCCATGCCGTAGTTAAAGCTCGGCAAATCGTTTTGGGGCTGCGCGGCGGTCTGCATAGTGAGGAAGCCGATGCGGGTGCGGTCGTTGATTTTTCCCGTCAGGCGCGCGCCGCCGTAAATGGTATTTTGCACCGCCGCATTCGTTGCCGTATCGCGTGAAATGCCGATGCGCCGCGAAAAAAACGGCTGACTGCGCCCCGTGCCGAAGCTGCTGAACAAGTCGGCATTTTCCAGAAAAAATTGTCTGCGCTCGGGGAAAAAAATCTCAAAACGGTTGAGATTGGTCACTTGTCTGTCCACCTCGACCTGCGAAAAATCGGGATTGGCGGTCAGGTCTAAATTCAAGCCCGAGGTAATCCCGATTTTGGCATCGCCGCCCGCCGAAAAAGCGTTGGCAGCCTTACCTTCATCGACATTTTCAAAGTCGCGGGCGGTACGTGCGGCAACGTAGGGAATGACCGACATATTGCGACCGGGGGAGGGGAGTTCGGTCTCAAAATTCATGTCTGCCATGTAAGTCAGGTCGGTCAGCGTAAAGTTATTCGGAATGTGAATGAGCAACGAAATTTCGTTATGCTGTGTGTCGTAGCGGTACGCCGAAAACCGCCAACCCGTTGCCCCTTCCGCAAAGCGCAGGGTTTTGAAAGGAATGACAAACTCCGCCGTCCAGGTATCGCCGTTGATGGTCGCATCGCCGCGCCATTTATTGTCCCAGCCGTCGCTAAAGTCCGCATTGTTGCGCCCGCCGGCAAATACCAATGCTTCGCGCCGCACCCCCCGCGCATTCATGCCGAAGACGAAGGCGTTGGTTTGGTCTTTAAAAGTATCGAACATCAGCGTAATATTATCCGTGCCGATGAAGCCGTAATCACGGCGCAGCGAAGGTACCAACCAGTCGCCGCCTTTACTCCTGCAAATCACCGCAACGTACAGATTTTCGTCGTCGTAGGTCATCTTAATTTCCGTGGGCGCGAGGGCAGCGGTCGTGTCGATAGGAAAGCGTTGTGAAAAATCGCCGACGCTTTCGGCACGAGTCCAAACGGCTTCGTTTAAGATACCGTCGGCAAGTATTTTTTCCTGTGTGTGTACGACGGTAAAGGCTAAATTGTCGGAAAGGAAATTTCGTTTTTTCTTGGATTGGGAGAAGAGTAAAAACGGTATGAAAAAGAGTACGGAAAAAAGAAGATTAGATTTTGTGAACATTTTTAAGCGGATTAAAGAAGGTTGTTTGTGGTTTTGTTCGGGCGCAATAATATTATATTTTTCATCAATAAAAAATTTATCTGCGGATTAAAATGAAATAAAATATCCCCGCGACAATCTTACCTTTGCCGCATGAAGATTACCGACCGAGTTAAAAACGCCGTGCGCGACATTCCCGACTTTCCGCAGCCGGGCATCATTTTTAAAGATATTACGCCTTTGGTTTTAGACGCCGATTTGTCAAAAGCCATCACCGCCGAGTTGGTCGAACGCGCCCGCAAACTCAAGCCCACCGCCGTCTGCGGCATTGAAAGTCGCGGTTTCCTTTTCGGAGTCAGTATGGCGCAGGAGTTGGGGGTACCGCTGATTTTGATTCGTAAAAAGGGCAAATTGCCGGGCAAAACCATCCAAGTTGCCTACGCTTTGGAATACGGCGAGTCAATCATCGAAATGCACGCGGAGGACTTGCCGCCGGGCAGCCGCGTTCTCATCCACGATGATTTATTGGCGACGGGCGGCACGGCAACGGCAGCCGCGTACTTAGTCAAAAAAGCGGGCAGCGAAGTCATCGGTTTTTCTTTTCTGATAAATCTGAGTTTTCTGCCGGGCGAGGGTAGAGTGCGGGAAATATGTGAAGAGGTGCAGGCGATAGTTTCTTATTAGGTGACGGGTGGTGGTTGGTTGACGGGTGGTAGTTGGTGGTTGATGGCGGGCTTTGGTTCTTGACAAGCCGGTCGTTTTAATCGTTTGCTTTGAGTCGCTCGCGGGGATTTAAAATCCCCCGCGTTATCCTTACCAAATTTGTAATTTGCAGGAAAATAAAAGAGGTAAAAAGCGGAAAAGTCGCGCTACGTTTGCCGCATTACAAATGCTGCCGAGCGGCCTAAAGTCCAAAGTATAATATATAACCTCCCTCAACCCTCCAAAAAAGTATTTATTTCCACATACTCGAAATCGGGCGAGTCGGTAAAAAATTGCTTGAGCGTCCAAATATGCGACGCGCCGTAGATAATAAGAATGCGGTCTTGTTTTTCAAAGTCCGCAAAATCGAGGACGTTGGCGAAAATGCGCAAATTTCTGCGATACCACCGAGCGACCGCATCCGCGCCGATATAGTTGTCGCCCGCGCCGGAAAGGACGGACTCGGTGAGGTAGATTTGGTGATTGTAAAGTTGCAGTTGCGGACTGTTAGTCAGGATAAAATAGTCGAGCAAAGGCAGTACGGATTTTAAAGAATCCTCGACTTCATAAGTTTTAAAATAGTCATAACGGTTAGCTTTTGCGTATTGATTTCGCTCTTTCAAATAGGCTTCTTCATCAAAATTATCCCAATCCAAATCCGCACCGAACCAATCCGCATCGGCATCCGAGCAGTGTACTTTTTCCAACTTCATTTGCTTGGCTAAAGGGAAAGCCAACAAGTAGATTTCGTCATTTTTTTGCGGTAAAGAGTCGGTGGCGAGATATTTTTGATATTGTACCTGTATCAGGCTGTCGGCCGTCACCCGATTTCTTTCTATGACAATTTTTGTCGGTTTAAAGCGAGCAATTTTTTCGCGTAAAACTCTTAGTTCACGTTGCTTATCTGCCGTCAGACCGTTAACGCTGTATTTATCATTATAGTCGTGGGTCGTTTCGTTGGCAAAATGAAAAGTGCCGAGTACGGAGACTTGCGGTTTGTGTTTTCCGGCAAAACGGCGGGTATCGAAATGCGCTGAATAATCATCGGCAACCGTCTCCGCTTCTTTTTGAGCACAGGAAAAGGAAACCGAGAGGCAGAGAAAAAACAAAAAGGGATAAGTTTTCATAGAGGCGGGTGTCTTTTCGTATTCGTAAGATTATTCGGACTTTTACTACTCTGAAATAACTTTCGCAGTAGTGCAAAATCTTAGCGTTATCCTCCGAAAATTCGTAATTAACTTTAAAACGAAGGACAGGGAACAAACAGAAAAATCGTGCTCCGAATGCCGCAATCTTAAATCTAACGTCTAAAATCTCGAATCTAAATTCTCAAAAAGGAACATCATCATCATCGTCATCCTCCTCCTCCTCAAATCGCCGCAGCAAATCATCCATCAATTCCTCATCCGATTCGATGACACCGAAGAGCATTTTTTCGGCAATTTCCGTAAAATCCGAAAAGTCGTCCTCGTCTTCCACGCCGAAATCTTTGTACATTGCACAAGTGCACATCTCTGCCCCGTAGATGCAGTTGTCTTCGTCGCTGTCGCAAAAACCGATGTAAATGCTGTCGTCCTGCGGCCAGGCTTCTTCCCGATTCCAATGCTCGCGGAAAAGGCTGTACTTCATTTCGATGTGGAGACCTTCGGGAAAAAAAGGCACGTAACCCGCATACCACCACAGTTTTTCGATGGCGCGCACGACTTCGATGACCATTTCGGTGGAAAGCTGCTCTATGTCCGGAAACATTTCCGCCGGCACACCGAACCACTCCGCGAGCGGTTTTTTCTCGCCTTCATTTGCCTCGATGTCTTCTAAATCTTCCTCCTCTTCTTCCCAAAATCCCGTTTCTTCGTCTTCGTCGTAAATGTCGTCGTATTCGGCTTCAAAATCGGAAAAGGAAGGCAGATTGCCGAGGGCATCGCCTAAATCCTGCAAAAGCTGCTCGTAATAACGCTGCATACTCGGGCTGACCTCGACGGTGCGGTCGGGTTGACCGATGACGATTTCGTCTTTGTGCGGCATTTCGTCCATTATTTCCGCCATTTCACGACAAGAACAGAACTCGCCCAAAGCACAATCTTCGGGGTCGCCGTCGCAAAAATCTACGGAAATATTCCCGGCACTGACCCACGGAATTTCGTCGGAAAGCATACCGACCATTAAGTTATAGCGCATTTCGATGCCGGACTGCTGCGGAAAAATCGGTTCGAAATTAAACTTGCGCCACAGTTTTTTCATCGCCCGCACGAGGATGGTCATTTCACCTTTCGTCCATTTGGTCGAGGGCGGAAAAGCGTTTACATCCAAGCCAAACCACTCGTGCATCGGCTTCAGCGGTGCATTGATAAACTCCTCCGGACCGCGAAAAAATTCGGGAATTTCGGGGTCTAAAGGCGGTGCCGCCGGCAGATTTTTCTGCGCGTTATTGATGTCGGCGAGTAAGTATTTCAGATATTTTTTCATAGAAGACCGCCGTTGTGGTCTGCGCTGATTTTGTATTGCAGACGAAGCGGGTCAACAAATATGAGGATTTTTATTTGAACAAACAAGTTTTGGTTGACGGTTGTCCGTTGCCGGTTGCCGGGCGCGTGTTAATTGGGAGTAAGTTTAAATCATAATAAACTACGACTGCGCTTCCGCCGCCAACACACTTTCCAAGCCCGCGATAAATGCCTTGCTCGATTCCCGATGCCCGATGGTGACACGCACACAGCCGGGCGCACCGAAGCCCGCCACGGGGCGTACCATGATACCTTCGCGCTGCATTTTGGCTTCAAAATCGCGGTCTTTCATTGTCGGTTTGGTGAGAATGAAATTGCCCTGTGATTTCCAATATTTGAGCGGTAATTTATCCAATTCTTCGTACAAAAACGCCTTTTCGGTTTGCACGGTCGTCACGGTCTTTTCAATGAAATCCGTGTCGCTTAAAGCCGCGATTGCCGCTTCGATGGAAAGGGTGGAAAGTAAAAACGGCTTGTACAAATTGGAAAGGTAAGCGATGATTTTCGGCGTAGAATAAGCGTAACCGATGCGCATACCGGCGAGTCCGTAGGCTTTGGAAAAACTGTTGATACCGATGACGTTGCGCCCTTCTTTGACGTAATGCCGCGCCGTTGTAAAGTCTTCTGCGTCAGCGTATTGGAAGTAAACTTCATCGTAAACGACGACGACGTGTTCGGGCAAATTATAAATCAATTTATCCAAATCCCGCTTAGGTATATAACTGCCCGTCGGGTTATTCGGCGAGGTCAAAAATATCAGCCGTGTCTTGTCATTGACCGCCGCCAAAATCGCCTCGACATCCAAAGCAAAATCATCCGCCGCCAACGGAATATCGACCACTGTGCCCCCGGCTTTTTTGGAAAACATGATATAAGGCATAAACGCCGGATTGGAAACGATGACCTCCGTGCCGATGTCCAAAAAGGCGCGAATAATTATCTCGATGGCCTCCGAACCGCTCGGCGTACCGATGAAATTTTCGGGCGTAAAATCGTCGCCGTAAAACTCTGCCAAAGCCTTTCGCAGTTTCGCATCCGTATTCGGCGGGTAAATGTGCAGTTTATCGACATTCGCACGAATCGCCGCCAAAGCCTTCGGCGAAGAACCCAAAATGTTTTCGTTGGAAGACAGCTTGTACAGCGGTTTTCCGCCGGTGTCGATTTGGTCGGCGGGCTTGCCGCCTTTATATTTGAGGGCTACGTCGAGGTAGGGTTTGAAAAACAT
>JAHDCG010000290.1 GCA_020629965.1 Saprospiraceae bacterium
CTTAGTTGGCGCGAGGTTGTACCTCGTGCCCGGCATTACCCCGCCTCCGGCGGAATTATTACACGCAAAATCAATTTACGCAGAAGAAGTAAATTGTTGCACCCGGCGGAGGCAGGCAAAGGGTTGCGGCGGGCGTTCTAAACGCCTAAACCTCCTAAACGCTTAAACAAAAAATTCATAAGAATTTTTTTATCGCCTACTCTTCCCCGGCTTACTCACCAAATACACTCCGACAAAAATCAAAACCCCTGCCAGTATCTTCTGCGGACTCAAACTCTCCGCGCCCAGAATCAGCGAGATAAAAGCGGCAATCAGCGGTTGCAAATAAATGTAAATACTCACCACCGAAGGATTAACCGTGCGCAGCGCCGTCGCATTCAAAGTATAGGTCAAAAAAGTCGCGCCGATAACTACATACACCACCGCAGCCCACACCACGGGCGGAAAATTCGCATAATCCGCCGCCAGCATATCCTGCGCGCCGAAGGGCAAAGTCAGCACAAAACCGAAGCACAGCACCCACATTATCACCGTAATCGGGTGGTATTTTTGCATCAGTTTTTTCACCAGCACGATATAGACCCCGTAGCTCAATGCGTTTATCAAAACGTAGAGGTCGCCTATTGCCGTTGTGTATGCAAATTTTTTGCCATATATTATTAAAATAACCGCACCGACCCCGCCAAAGAGAATTCCGAGCAATTTTTGTCCCGTTACGCGCTCTTTTATCAAAAATGCCGAAATAATCAGCACCAAAATCGGCGTCATCGTCATCATCAGCGAGGCGTTAATCGGCGTCGTCGCCTTCAGCCCGGCAAAGAAAAACATCATATTGATACTCGACCCAAACAAACCGCAGAGTATCAAACGCGGAAAATCTCCCTTCACTACCCGCTCTTTAATAAAAACGCGTTGCAAAATAAACAGCAATAAACCCGCAAACAGCATCCGAATCAAAATGAACCCGAACGGCTCGATGTAACTCGGCTCGTCCAAAACGACTTTCGCTACCGAATAATTCGCACCGTACAACAGGGCAACGGTAAACATAGCAAGGTGGGCTTTGAGTAAGTCGGGAGATATTTTCGGCATG
>JAHDCG010000056.1 GCA_020629965.1 Saprospiraceae bacterium
ATGTACGAATTACGATTTACGATGTACGAATTACGAATTACGATGTACGAATTACGATGTACGATTGCTTGGGGGTTGTGGTTGTTTTGAGTTTTGGGGTCTTTTCTTTAGGGTTTTTGGCTCAAATGATTTATTGTGTGTGGATATTCGGGCGAATGTCGGACAGTTGTCCTCGGTCAAAAGATATGAATTTGGTAATTTTCATTCGATTTAAACGATGTAACTGTTTAGGTGTCTGACGCTGCTACCGGTAAAAAGCGAAAATATTGCGAGCAAAATCTAAGATTTAAGCAAAAAAAGCGTCTGACACCTTTTGTTCGCAAGACCTCGAAAAATCATAACTTTCTCATTATTTGCGTGAATATGGTGTCAAACACCTAAGTAGTTACTAAACGACAACAGTGTCCGACATTTGTAACTTACTGAATGGTTACAGGTGTCGGACACTGTTCGTTCTTCGGGTTAGGATTAGAAACAACCCTTCTCGCTCGTTACTCGGTTCAAGTGTCCGACACCCGAACCGTTGTGAGTAAACGGGTAAACGTCCGGTTACAATTTCACGACTTTTACGCTGCCGCGTTTGCTTGCCGAAGTGACCTCCAAAAGGTAAATGCCGGCTTGCAAAACAGAGACATCGACCGTCGCCGCGCTTGTATTTTCGGTCTGCCGTAAAACGTTTTTACCGGTCAAATCCTTCACGGTGATTTCGGTTTCCTCGCCGGCAAAAGCGGTTACATCTACCGTCAAAATTTGTGTGGCGGGATTTGGAAAAATGTTGACCGCTGCGGGGGTGAAAGGATTTTCGGTCGCCGTAAAGTTGTCGATAACGACATTGGCAAAGGTCGCGCGCCCCCAAATATCGGCGGCGGTGTACTCGAAAGTAATTTGCGCGCTCTCGTCGTCGAAGGTCGCTTCTACGGTATTGTCGTCGTTGATAGTGACCGTGCCGCCGTTTACACTTTGTACGCTAAGAATGCTCAAGGGTTCGCCCTCGGGGTCGCTGTCATTTTCCAACACATCGTAATCCGTCGTCACGAAGGCACCTTGAAAAACGTCGTCTTCGGCAGTCGGCGAAAGGTTATACGCCAAGTCGATGGCCGAGCCGGAAATGTCCGTTTCTAAGTTGTAAACTTCCGCGCCGGTGTTATCGAAAGCACGAATTTCTCCGAAGGAACTGTAATCGGTGACTTGCACCCAGAGGTACTGATTTGCCGCGTCCGCGATGCCGTCGGTGAAACCCGGCAGGATGTTAAAATTGAGCGGCATCAGGGTAGTCGCATCGACAAAATTACCCGCCGCACCAAAGTCTCCGATAACGACATTACCGCCGGCGATAGGATTGGGCGCGACGACCAAAGGATTATCGGCAGAAGGCAAAGAACCGGTATCAAAAGTGCCGTCACTCGGGTCGATGCGCGTCAGACCGCCGAAAAAGTAAGACAAGTTGAAATCCGCATCGAAGGCAAAAAAGGTGTTGGTGGCATAGATAAATTCGCCGTCGAAAATCATGTCGCCGATGCCTTTTGACAAAGTATCGAGCGTAATTTCGCTTTCGTAAACGGGCAAAGTGCCGGACATATCATAAATCGCCACGCGACCGGTGTCGGCTGCGGTGTAAGAAACGTACAGTTTTTCGTCAATCAGCAAATGACCGCCGACGGCTGCCGTGATTTCTTCGGCTTCGTAAACGGGCGCTGCGTCTAAAGCATTTTTATCGTAAAAAACCAAATTAGAACCGGTTGCCGCAAAGCCTTTACCGACCATCAACAGGTCTTCGTACACAAAAAGATTGTTGGTGCCGGGAATGTTGGTCAGGCTGTCCGTCGCCTCGCCGGTGATTAAGTCCACCTTATAAACCGCATCCGTCAACGGATTAGCGAAGCCTCGACCGATGTGCGCGTAGGCAAATCTGCCGTCCACCGTCACATCGTTGCTGAAGTCACCGGGGATTTCCTCGATGACATCCAACTGCTCTTCGCCGGTCTCGAAGGTGTAAACTTTCACGGTATTGCCGGGTGCCTGAAAGCTGCCGCCGGTGGTAAATACGGCGCGTTCCATATTGAGCTGCGCTTGTAAAGTGCTGACAATCAGCGTAAAAACTAAAACAGGTATAATTTTTTTCATGGTGGGTACGGTTGTGAGTTATGAAATAATCGGGTTTTAAAATTTGCGCAAAGGTAAGAAGTTACGATGTACGATGTACGATTTAGGATGTACGAATTTTGCAGGTACGATTTACGAATTACGATTTACGAATTACGAATTACGATGTACGATTTTGGATTTACGAATTACAATGTACGATTGGAATGCAGGGCTTTAGCTTGGGTTTACACATTATCAAAAATTTTTATTTTTTTGGAAAGAATAAAACTCATCTTAAAACTATCCCTTTTCTAAAAAGTGTTCACGGAATAACCGTATAAAGAAGAAAAAGAAATTGAGACAACAACAGCACCCAAGAGATTCGTAAATCGTACATCGTAATTCGTAATTCGCCTATCTTTGCCGGAATGAAAGAAAATTACACCTTCGGACAAAAAGCGGCGGCTTATGCCGTGCACCTCTTCACCTCGACGGGCATAGTGGCGGGTTTTGCGGCGATATTGGCGATTCAGGAACACGATTTTCGGATGGCGTCCGTGTGGTTGGTGGTCGCATTGATTATCGACGGCATCGACGGTACTTTTGCGCGCATGGCGAATGTCAAAAAAGTGCTGCCGCGCATGGACGGCAAGACGATTGACTATGTGATTGATTTTGCGACTTATGCAATTATTCCGGCTTATTTTTTTTACGAATCGGATTTGGTGGTCGAGTCACTGCGCTTTCCTTTGAGCGCGTTAATTTTGCTGGTCTCGGCGATGTACTACGGGCGCGAGGGCATGGTGACTTCGGATAATTATTTTTTGGGTTTTCCCGTGTTGTGGAATATGGTGGTGGTGGTGCATTTATTTTTGCTCGATTTTTCGCAGACGGGAAATGCCGTTTTCATTGTGCTTTACGCAATTTTGCATTTCGTACCGATTAAATTTGTCTATCCGAGTCGGGCACCGCGCGCGCAGATTTGGACGATTTTAAACACGGTGGTTTTCATCGGTGCTTTGGCGGCGGCGGTGTGGATTTTTCCGGAAAGAAACGATTATCTGATTTGGGCGGGCTACCTGTCGATTGCGTATTATGCGGGCGCGGCGATTTATGATACTTTTTATTATAGAGAGGACGGTGGAAAGAAAACGGTGAACGGTGGACGGTAGAAGGCGGACGGGGGCTTTCGTTTACATTTAATCTTTGAGTTTTAAATTGTGTTTTTTGCCGGGCAACCGGCAACTGACAACTGACAACTAAATCATGAGAATAAAAAAAGAAACTTTGCAACTCTCCCGCATCACGGCGGGCGTGATGACTTGGGGCGTGTGGGGCAGTGATTTCAGCACGAAAGAGACGGGGAATTACATTGAAAAATGTTTGGAAATCGGCATCACGACCTTCGACCACGCGGATATTTACGGGCACTACACGACCGAGAAATTGTTTGGCGATGCGACGGGCGGGAAGTCTTCGCTGCGCGAAAAAATGCAGTTGGTCAGCAAGTGCGGCATTAAACTCGTGACGCCGAACCGACCGGGTCATGCGCTGAAATCTTACGATACAAGCAAGGCGCACATTCTGCAATCGGTCGAAAATTCTTTGAAAAATTTGCGGACGGATTACCTCGATTTGCTGCTCATTCACCGTCCGAGTCCGCTGATGTTTCCGGAAGAAATCGCGGAGGCTTATGAGCAATTGAAGCAGGCGGGAAAGGTCTTACATTTCGGCGTTTCCAATTTTAATGCCGCACAAATCGAACTCGTCGGGCAGTCCGTACCGCTGTACGCTAATCAGGTAGAAATATCACTTTTGGAACGTAAAACGCTGACCGACGGCACTTTAGATAAGTGTCTGCAACGCGGCATCCTGCCCATGGCATGGTCACCGATGGCGGGCGGTAAGGTCTTCACGGAAGACACAGAACAAACGCGCCGCATCAAAAAAGCCGCCGCGCCTTTGCAGGAAAAATACGACGCAGGCTTAGACCAAATCATGACGGCATGGCTGCTGAAACACCCTACGGGGATTATTCCGGTTTTCGGCACTACGAAAATCGAAAGGCTGAAAGCTGCGGTCGATGCACAGCGGATTGACCTGACACGGGAGGAGTGGTTTTCGCTTTTGGAAGCGGCGGAGGGCAGTGAGGTGGCTTAACGGAAAAAATGTAACTTTGTGATTATGAGACAATTGCCGATTGGGATACAGACTTTTAAAAAAATTATCGAACAGGACTTGGTTTATGTCGATAAGACTGCTCATATACATAGGCTTGTCAAGAGCGGAGCATATTTTTTCCTGTCACGCCCACGCAGATTTGGAAAGACCTTACTGATGAGTACGCTAAAATCTTACTTTAAAGGAGAGGAAGATTTATTCAAAGGGCTGAAAATCTATGATTTAGAAAAAGATTGGAAAAAGTACCCTGTCGTTCACATCGATTACTCTAAAATTACCTTGACGAAAGAAACGACCGCTTTTGAAGATACTTTGAATAAGTTATTTACGAATATCGGCAAAGAATACGGTTTGCAAATTGAGGAAAAATATTCTCACTCTGCCTTTTTATCGCTTATAAGTTTACTCTATGAAAAATCAGGAAAAGTCGTCATTCTGATTGACGAATACGACAAACCGCTCGTAGATTTTCTGCAAGATACGAAAACATTCAATGAGAATATAACCATTCTCCAAAACTTGTACGGACTCATTAAGGGTCTGGATGAGAAGTTACACTTCATGCTGATTACAGGTGTGAGTCGTTTTGCTAAAATCGGTATCTTTTCGGGAATGAATCACATCAAGGATATAACTTTAGATGAAAGATATGCGGACATCGTAGGATTTACACAAGAAGAACTATACAGTAATTTTGAGGAATATTTATCGAGGGTACAAAACAGATATAACTACACGAGAGAGCAATTAAGAAACATTTACCGAAAAAAGTACAACGGTTACTCATGGAACGGAAAAACTAAACTGTACAACCCGTTCTCTATTCTGAATAGTTTAGATGAACAAGATTTTTTATATTATTGGTTTTCAACGGGTACACCCAACTTTCTCACTAAAATAATTAAAGAGCAACACTTTTTGCCGCAGAATCTGGAAGGTGTAAAGACGCAAGACTTAATCGGCTCATCGCTCAGTCTGAATAATTATCCGATTGTACCGCTGCTTTTTCAAACAGGTTATTTGACGATTAAAGATATTTGGCATGATAACGATTTACGACGTAATTACCGATTAGATTATCCAAACGAAGAGGTAAGAGATGCATTTGTCAACCAACTCGCCGCCTCGTTTTTAAATACTCCGGATATTAGTCCGCGGACGGAAGCAAGAGATCTAAAAAACGCCCTCCTCGAAGAAAAAACGGACGATTTTATCAACATCCTGCGCAGTTTTTTCGCGGATATACCCTCACGTCTGCACATTGCTAAAGAAGCCTACTATCATTCCATAGTTTATCTTTTGCTGCGTTTAGTGGGCATTACGGCACTTTTAGAGAAGGAAACAAGCGTCGGTCGTATCGACGCCGTGATTGAATATTCCGAGAAAATTTATATTCTCGAATTCAAATTTGCCCGTAAGGACACGGTCAAAGATGTCAATATTCTTGCGGAGAAAGCCATCGCGCAGATTGAAGAAATGAAATATTTCGAGCCGTACACAGCATCCGGAAAGAAAATTATTTTGTTCGGTATCGGCTTCTCGGACAAGAAAACAGCAGGAAAAACGAAAGTTTTGCAACTCCCCTACTCCCCGTAAACCTTCTCCATCCGCGACGCAATTTCCCATTCCACCCCAATTAATTCCTCCATTTCGATAATCGCAAACTCGATGTCCGCCTCCGCTGCCTGCCGCTGCTCGACGGCAGCAAAATAAGCGGATGAGGCACTCGTATAGTCATCGACCTCCGCACGGTTTTTCTTAAATAACTCGGAAACAATAGTGTAGGCTGCCGCCAAATCTTCCTCCGCGTCGTAGCGTGATTTCAGGATTTGATTGGCGAGTTTGTATTTTTGGTAGGCCTTCGAGACCTGCGAGCGAATGAGCAGTTTTTGTTGATTGATATTGGCATCCGCAATTTTGATATTTTGGTCGGCAATTTTGCGGTCTAAGCCGCCGGTAAGCAGTCCGCCGATGTTGAGAGAAACACCGTAGTTGATGCCGGGCAGAAAATACTCCGTCTCGCCGACAACGGTAACGTTATTCGTCGGGTTGACGTTCATACTCGCGCCCGCCTGCTCAAACCAGTTGAACTTTTCCTTTTTGCGTTCCAAAGTCGCCACCTCTTTTTCGGCTTCGACCACCCGATTTTCGGGCGTATTAAGCCAAGCCAACTGCACCAGATAAGCCTCGAAACTACGCGGTTTCGTCGTCTCGGCGGGAATGACATTTTCGTAGTCTAAATTTTGGGCAAAAAGACTGCCCGACACGAAAAATAAAATGAGTAGGTAAATTTGTTTCAAAAGTGTTGTTTTTGGAAACGGAGGTGTCTGACACTTACACCGAGCAAAGGATAAATAATTCCGATATTTACTCGATTTTTTAAAAGCAAAAGTGTCTGACACCGGTTTCTGTATTTCAATAACCGATTATTTATTTGAAAAAAATCCTTTCAAACCTCCCCGTTCTTCGCCCGCACTATCGCCTGATATTCCTCATCAAAATCCTTTAACCGCACCAACATCGCCAGCAGCAAATAAAAAATCAAACTCGTCGGCAAAATCACAATCGCTTCCTGCGGATAATTGGCGAGTGCCAAAATGAAAAACGCACAGGTTATCGCCAGATAAAAACTTTTAATCTGCGGGTCTTTCATCCTAAAATAGTAGTAAATACCGTACCGCATTATCGTAAAAATCATCGCCATATAAATCAAAAGCCCAATCCAACCCGCCTCTACCGCAATGCGTACATAGCCGCTGTCGTGCGCAAAACTCGCCAGCCAAGAGTCCGGCGTAAACCGCTTCCCCCACTCGCCTGTACTGCCCAGCCCCGCGCCGATCGGATGCCGCTGAATGAAGGGCTGCACCAAGCGTTGATTGTCGATGCGCACCTGTACCGAGGCATCCTGCGTCGGATAGAAGGCGGACTGCAGGCGAATAATCACGGGATTGCTCGTCGGCATTTTGATTAAAACCACCAAAGCCGCCAATCCGATACCCGCCGCAAAAATCGCCGGCACCAATTTTTTGGTGTCCAAAATCATTATCATGTAAAAGAAAATCCCCGCCGGCACTAAGACAAACGGCGTGCGCGAACCCGCGTAAGCCATGCCCAAAAGTGCCGCAAAAATGCTGATAATCGCGATGATTTTATAGCCGGTTTTAAACTTTCCCGTGGCAAAAACCAGACACATCATGCCCATGTAAGTCGCCATAATCCCGTAAGTCGTCGGGTCGCTGAAAAAGGAAAAAACCCGCATCCGCGACCACTGAAATATCAACTGAAAACGCAGCGGGTCGGCGCGCAGCCAAGCCTCTTCTGCTGCCGAAAAACCAATCCACTCTTGCTTGAGCGCGTACAAAGACGCCAAACTCCCGAGTCCCAAAATGATTTTCATGGTCGTAAAAATCATTTTCTTACTCGAAAAAGCAAAGCAGGCGATAAAGTACATAAACAACAAACCCGCCAGACTCCGCACCGTATATAGCCACGCCATTTTCGACACCGCCCAGGGGTTAATCACCTGCACCAAACTGTACGCAATCCATATCAACGTAAACGCCGAAATCGGGTGCTTCGCCCAACTCAAATCCTTCGTACGCGAGGTCTGCACTATCATGCTGAACGACATCACAAACAGCAGCCCGTCCAGCCCGATACCGAAGGGCGCCTCGACAAATTTGCCCATCATAATGACGAAAAAACCGAAAATCAGCGACACAATCACCCCGACCTGTAAGTTCACAAAGCAAGCCCCGATGAGCGGAATGCCGACCATCAAACCCACAAAAAGCAGTGCAATTTTGAGCGGCAGCAGCGCAAACATCGCCGCCAAAAACAAAGCGAAAACCGTCCCGAGCAAGTACCCGAGCGGATTATTCAACTTTTCGGGCAGAAAACTGCGGTACAGCCATTCCCCCGGATTTTTTACGGCTTCACTGAGACTCATTCTTGTTGAGATTTTAGATTTTAAATGTTAGATGTTAGACTCTGCACGTGCTCAGTCTAACATCTAAAATCTAATATCTAACGTCTTAAAATCAGATAAAAACCACTTTTAAAAAGCAGCCGAACAGCATCAGAAAAACTAACATCAATGCGACAAACTCCTGCATCAATTTAATTTTGGTCATTCCGAACTCGTCGTGTTCTTTGTTTTCGAAAAAAATCATAAAAGATGGTTAATGGTTGGTGGTTGATAGTTGACGGACGGCTTTCGGTTTTTGCTTTACTTTTTGGATTTGTTAAATTTCCCGTTTTTATGCAAAGTCAAAATAGAAAAATCCGCTTAAATCCGCTGTATCCGCATTGTCCGCTTATCTGTCAACCTCAAACTTTCTCCCCGTTCTTACTCCCCTTCAAACT
Source organism: Saprospiraceae bacterium (assembly GCA_020629965.1). GTDB lineage: Bacteria > Bacteroidota > Bacteroidia > Chitinophagales > Saprospiraceae > JAHDCG01. The sequence continues at coordinate 8,632 of JAHDCG010000056.1, forward strand.
CTTAATCAAAATCGGCGGCACCAAATCCTTCACGAAATTTTTGATTTTTTCCTTCTTATTAAACGCCACCATTTCCTTATCCGTCGCATCGCCCTGACGTACTTTGAAGAGCGTATTATGGTCTTCCAAGCCCGCGTTGATTTCCTCCGCCGGGCGACCGTTGGTGTAGTAATACAACGCCATGCTGCGGCGACTGCGGTCTTCCGGACACATAATCGGATTCGGCAGACCGTGGTAACTGAAGTCCGTCGTGCTGAACAATGCCATCGTGTTAAAATGCGGCGGCACCTTCTTCACGCACTTCGTCATGTCTTTATCCCACAACTCAAAATGACCGCCCCACTCCTCTTGCCAGTCCTTGTTCAGATAAACCAAAACGTTCAAACGGCGGTCGAGGCGGGTCTTGGCGTGTTTATTAAAATCCGCGTGAATTTTCAAAAATCCGCCGCGCTTACTTTCGTGAAAACCGCCGCCCTCGAAGTAAGCATCAGGAGTCAGCGTTTCTTCAATGCTCGTCAATTCCTGCAAAAATTCCAAAAACGGTTCGCTGTTCAGGAAGTGCGCAAAGGCTTTTGCCTTCGGGCCGAAGCGACGCTCCCCGCGCGAGGCGAGTTTTTTCTCATTCGGCGAGTTGAACTTTATGTCGCCCTTTTTCTCCAAATCCGGAAATTCCTTCAGCACCTCGGTCAGCATGTCCGGGTTGAAAAAATCCTCGAAATAAATATTCGGAAACGGGTCGCCCGCTTTGTATTGCGTCTTATAGTCAGCCGCAACCTGCTGTAAATCTTGGTATTGAGTATTCAAAAAATTCATAAGAAAGTATTTTTATTTCTTTTCTACTGTAAGACGAGCAGTTTCACAACCACTCACGATGCAAAAAATTGAACTTTTACTGACTCCTGTTATCGAATTAAAAGGACGTAAAAGTAAAATTAAACCCCTCTCTCAAACCCGGAGAAAGTTCCCCCGATTCGGGGGTTAGGGGGCTGAAGACGATTAGCTACACTTCCACTTCTTCCACGTGCTTCCCGACTATCTCCCAAAACTCCCGCACCCGCGCCTCCCAAGTATTCGTGTCTGCCGTAGCCGAGCGTGCCGCGATGCGTTGTTCGCTGTTTTCGTCGATAGCTTTGTCAATCAATTCGATGAATTCCGCTTCATCTTCCGCGATATAAATATCATCGGCAAAACCGCGAATATCGACCGAAAAATTAGTAGAAATCACCGCTTTGCCGGCGGATAAATACTCGTTAATTTTCAGCGGATAAACGCTCGATGTCAGCGTATTACACAAAAACGGAATAATCGTGCAGTCGAAGTGCTGCAAATAATTCGGTAATTCCGTAATGTGTTTGCCGCCGGTAAAAATGATATTTTCGACCTTATCCAAGCCGTGTTCTTTGTAATCTTCGCTGTTGAGCGGCCCGACCATGACCAAAGTTTTGTCCGGATGCCCCTCGGCGACGGCTTTTATCAACGGGTAATTCAGACGGTATTCATTAATATTTCCCGTGAAACCGATGATTTTCGTTTTGATGTCCTTTATTTCTTCGGGGCGCGGTAATTCTTTTTCCAAAGCCACCTCAAAAATCTTCTTATCCACCGCGTTGTGCAGCTTGTATAAATTAGCTTGCAAATGCTTTTTCAATTCCCACAGTCGGTGCGAAGTCACCACGGCAACATCCGCGCCGGCGATTGCTTTTTCTTCCAATCGCGCCCCGTGTTTCGCCGTGTATTCTTCCTCGCGCATATCGTCGATGCACTGATAAATGTTGAGCGTCGGCTGAAATTCGGGACGCGGCAAATACGGCGCGTAATACGGATTGAAGCAGTTGAAATAAATGTAATCCTTCAAGTCGTAGTCTTCCACTACCTGCTTTATCACATTGAGTATCAGGCGATTATTGCGCTCGAACAGCGAGTCGTAAATTTTACCTTCCGGCAAAAAATTAATCGGCAAAGTATTGGGAGGGTGTACGGCAATGACGTTTTCCGATAACTCGGGAATGGTCTCGTAGCGCATTTTTCCGCGCCACATATCACCGCTGCGTTTGGCTACTTTCGGGTCGGCGCGCTGCGTCAAAAAATCCTTCCAGGTGTAAGGATGATTGATGTAAAAAACGCGGTTATTTTTCACAAATTCCCGCGTAAAGGACAGCGAGACCGAACTGTACGCATTGTCCCAAGGGAAGAGCGTGAAGTAGATTATATCTTTGTTTTTGTAGTCCATGTTCCGTAAAATCCGAGAGCCGATGCGACTCTTGTGAACAGCTTGTGCTGCGTGAAATTTCGGGGGATTATTTTTGTTGTTTAGGCGTTTAGTTGTTTAACCGTTTAGGTTGTTCCGGGCGCCTTTAAACGACTAAACTTTTAAACGATTTCGATTATCGAATTTCTCCCGCACCATCCCCCACATTTGCCCGTAAAAACTAAAGCTGTAGCCAAATACCCGCCATGCCTTAATGTCAAACATTTTATACAACATCATTTGCATTGCCACGAAAGCAAGCGCGTAAGTCAAAAGTGTACCGTACACCGCACCGAAAACGCCGAAACTCGTGATAAAAACGTAATTCAAAATCACATTCAACACCGCGCCGCCGCAGGTAAACCAAAAATTAATTTGCGGCTTACCGATGCTGTCTAAAACGGTGCCGAACTGTACTGCATACGGAATGAAAAGCCCGTAGAGTATGGTCAAACGCAGCAAATTCGCCGAGTCCGCGTAGCCATCGCCCGCGACAAAAAGGATGATGTACTCCGCAAAAAGCAGCACGAAAATAATGCCCGGTATCATCAGCGAAAAAATTGCGCCGACCGCTTTTTCGTAAAGGTCTTTGATGGCTTCCTTGCCTTCTTTCAGACGTTTTGCCGACTGCGGAAAAAGTATTGCCGCCATGCTGTTCGTCGGAATATCCGCCATGTTCGTGACTTTGATTGCCGCTTCATAGCTCGCCGTCGCCACCGGCCCGATGATGCCGCGTATCATAAATTTGTCAATGCTTTTGTAGAGCATTGTACTCAAATTTGTCCCCAAGGTAAACTTGCCGTAATCGAATAATTCTTTCACCCATTTCCAATCAATCTCTCGCTGAAACCTCAAATACGGCCGCGCAAAAAACCACGCAATCGCCGAGGCCGCCACCGCCGTTAATATCTGAAATTGCACCAGTTCCGCCAAGGTTATTTCCGTCGCAAACAAAAACATAAACAGGATGTAAAAAAACAGCAAGCCCTGCCGCGTAAAGTCACTCCAAAAGATGCCCTCGAAGTCCAAATTCGCCTGTGCCATATAATTAAACTGCATAAAAGGCACCAGCAAAACCGTCGTGATGCAGTAAGTCCGCAGCATCATCGGCATTACCTCGCTGTTCAGAGCCGCACCCACATAAGGCGCAGCCGACCACAGTATCACTACAATCGCAAGCGTCACCAAAAAATTCAAAATCAAAGATGCCGTTGCAATTTTCTTATACTCCTGCTCCTCTTCACAATCCGTCAAATATTTTATCAGCGCATTTTGCTGCAAACCCATCCTACCGACCTCCAAAATACTCACAGCCGCCAAAAAAGTAAACCAATCACCCACATCCGCCTTCGTCAAAGCCCGAAACAAAATAAACCCCATCCCCAGACCGAATAACTGTACCCCGAACCGTTGCATCAGCGTAAAAAATCCGGAAGTAAACCAATATTTGCGGTCGTCAGTCACTGTGGGTGTTTATTTGTTTATTCGGTTATTTGTTTATTCGTTGCCGTTGTTAATGACTGCCCGCTGTAAAATCACATCCTGTTTCTACTCACCTAAAAATGCCAACGGCATGGTATCTCCCAACCCGGCTTGCCTCTCATGGTATGCTAATGCCGGGAAAGGTACGGGCATCCACCACCCACCAACTACCACCCGGCACCTAACGTATTTCCTTCAAACTCACCTTGTTCAAAATCGACCCCAGCAACTTACTCCCCAAATTCCGCAAAAACGCATAACTGTCTTGGTCTTCATTCGTCAATTTATTCTCCGCGTCGGCTACCAAAATGACCTTATCGACAAATTGTGACAACTCCCGCGCATCGCTGTATTCATTCAACGCAGCGGCTTCCAGCAAAATGTAATCGTATTCCAATTCATAATTTCGTAAAATGCTGCGCAGATTTTTACCCGCCAGTACCTCACTCGCCGAGCGTGCATCGCCGACGTTGCCCATGATGTCCACGCCGTTCATACGGAAGTTTTGCGTCCCCAAATTACTGCCTGTATTTCCGACATTTTGACCGCTCGTCAGCAAAGGATTTTCGTCGTTCGGAACGTTAGAAAAAGCACTTAAACTGTTGTTTTTAAAGTTCGTGTCGATGATGAGCACGCGGCGATTATTCAAACTCAACGCGTATGCCAAAGTCAGCACGATAAACGATTTGCCCTCTCCTTTTTTGTTACTCGTTATCAAAAAAGAACGCGCATCGCTCGCCTCCATCGTGTAGCGCAGCTTCCTGACCGCCTCTTTAAAATAGTCGTAATTTTTATCCGCTGCATTGCTGCCGAATATCGCGGCGAGATCGAGTTGCTTATCTTTCAACTTATTAATCATGCCTAAAAACGGCAGACTGCTCATCTTTTTAAATTGCTCCGGATTACTGAAACTGCGGTCGAAAAAGGTCAACAAAAACAGCAAAACCGTCGTCAGCGTCGTACCCGCCACACCCGCAAATGCGCCCAAAATCGCGCGGTGACGCGGCTCGGCTTCGTCCGGAATTTCCGCCGGCTCAAAGATGCGCATCTGACTGCCGTGAACGGTAGCGGAGATTTCCGCCTTATCAAATTTATATTTCGCGTCCTGATATTCGATTTGCGCCAAATCCCACTCCGATTTTAAGTTTTTGTAACCTGCATCGTCCGTCACCATTTGTGCTTGATCGCCCGTCAGGCGGCGAATTTCGGACTCATATCCCCGCAAAGCGTTTTGTGCGGATTGCAACTCGATTTCCGCATCCACTTTCTTTTCCAAAAGGTCTTCCAAACGGCTGTCTTCCAGGCGTTCGTTGCGTACTTCGTAAAGAGCCATTTGTCGACCGATATCGTCGCGGCGTGCGGCAAGGTTTTCCAGCTTTTCTTCCAGAGCTTTATCTTTTCTGCCGCCGGCGAGATATTTATTACGGTTCAGCTTAATTTCCTGCTGTATTTTCTCCAAATCCTCGTTCAGATATTGCTTTTTGGCAAATCCGTCGTTCATCTCCGGCGCGATTTTTCCGATTTCACGCGTCGTCGTCGCCAATGCCTTTTTTTGCTTCAAAATATTCTGCCGCTCCTGCTCAATCGACACGTTCAACTCCGAAATGCGCTCGATTAAAGTACTCGATTGTTTTTCGACATCCACGATATTGTTTGCCGAGCGATAGGCATCGAGTTCATCCGTTAAGCGGCGAAAAGCGGCGCGTTTGCTGTTCAGTTCTTCCCGAAATTTGCGCACATCGCTGTCTTCCGTCGCTAAAATATCCGCTTCGTAAAAATTGAGAAATTCCTCACAAAATTTTTGCACGGCGAAGTAAGAAAGTCCCGGATGCTCGGAGGTAAATTCAATCGCAATGAAATCCGACTCCCCTTTCCGCGCCACTTCCAAATCTTCGTAAAGCGTCTCCGGGTCGTATTCGAATGCTTTGGCTAATTCATTAAAAGTCAAGCGGTTATGCTTCTCCAAACGCGGCGCGGCGAGGGTATCTTTGGTAGAAGAAAGCACCGCCACAAAGTCTTCCAACTCACTGCGGCTGTAAGTAATATCTTCATCGACCTCGGGTACGCGGAAGGGTTCGACCTCTACGCCGTCGGCACTCAAATCGTGGTACAGCAGCTCTTCACTCAACAATTTCAGCACGGGGCGACTCTTCATTTGCTCCATCACTTCGCTAAACATCGACTCTGCCTGATAGGCTTGAATAAAGGGATTGTCCCCCAAGACGTTGAGCCTTGCATTGTTCAAAAAGTTAGTCTCGATGACGGCGCGCGACTTGAATTTATAGGGGGTCAGTCCTACCAAAAAGAAGGTAGCAACGGCAGCGACGAGTCCGACGACCAGCAACAGCCATTTGCGCTTCCATAGCACGTGCATGAAGTACTGTAAATCCATGAAATACGGAATTGTGTGTTTTCTCTAAAAAGTGATTTTAAGAATATCACTCTGATTCTCTCAATTTAGGCAGGGAAAAGCGTGAATGTTTGCTTCCCGTCGTGTCTTTAATAACAACAGGTTTTTTTCGTAATGCACCGTCGTATGAGGGATAGAAGGGGCGACGGCAAAAATTTTGTAAAGTATGTTTAGTGTAGTGCGATTTCCGAAAAACAAATAGTTTCGTATGATTAAGCGACAAAATTAGCGTATTTAATCGGTAATCAAAGCTATTTCATAACTTTTTTAAAAGGAAAAAAGAAATATGTGACAGAATACCCGAATGGGGCGAGATATGCAAAAAAGGAATTATTTGTAAAGGATTGACGGGAAAAAGAGATGACAAGAGATTATTTTTTAGACAGGACTAACGGGATTGACGGGAAAAAAGAGGATGAAAGATTTTTTTTAGACAAGATTGACGGGATTTATAGGATTTTCTTTTTGTGAATTAAGTTCACAAACAATAATTACAAATACTCCAAAGCGAAGGCCCACGGGCAACAGTCAACGGACAACCGACAACGAACTAAGGATGCGCCGAAACCCAAACCTCCCCGTCCGTAAAAATCTCCTTTTTCCAAATCGGCACGGTCTCTTTCAAAGTATCTATCGCAAATTGACAAGCCGCAAAAGCATCCGCCCGGTGCGGACAACTCACGGCAATCACCACCGCTGTCCCGCCCACCGGCAGCGTACCGACCCGATGATGTACCGCCACCCGCCGCGCCGGAAAATCAGCCAAAATACGCTCCGCAATCTTCCGCATTTCTTTTATCGCCATACGCTCGTAGGCTTCAAATTCCAAACGCAAAACCTCTTTCCCCTGCGTAAATTTTCTGACCGTACCGACAAAAGTGACAATGCCGCCCGCCTCCGGATGCGTGACGAATTGCTCGGCGAGAACAGAGGTAAAATCTTCCGAAAAAATGCGAATGTCAGTCATAAGGTAGGTGGTAGGTGGTGGCAGAAAACAGCAGCAGCTACTAAAATCCCAAAAACGAAAAAGAAAAATCAAATTAACCACAATCCAAAGCAAATCACGAAAACTCCTCGTACATCGTACATCGTACATCGTAATTCGTAAATCGTCCTATCCTCCGATGCTTGTCATACTTTCAAACGCGGCATTGCGCCCCGCTTCCGCTGCGTGACCGTCCTTCGCTTTTCCGTGTACAGCATTTTGCAAAAGAGCGGCAAGTTCCGAATCCGTCGCGCCGTTGCGCATGAAGTCTTTGATATTGAAAACGCCGCTGTCGTACAAGCAGGTTTTCAAAACACCTTGCGGTGTGAGACGCAGCCGGTTACAAGTGCCGCAAAAACTGCGAGTGTAGGCCGCGATAATGCCGACTTTTCCGCGATACCCGTCGATTTTATATTCCTGTGCCGTAGCCGATTTTACAAAGGGCAGACGGGTCAGAGCGGGCAGATTTTCACGCAAATGTCGTTCGATTGCCGTGTGATTCCAAGCAAAATTTTCGTACGTGCGACCGGTGCCGTTGAAGGGCATTTCTTCGATAAAGCGAACGGACAGCGGGTTGTCTTTTGCCAATTCAGCCAACGGCACGAGGTCGTCGATATTGCGACCGGGCATGACGACGGCATTGATTTTTACGGGAATATCGTGCTGTAGCAATTCCTCTAAAGTCTGCATGACCTGCGGCAGCAAATCCCGCCGTGTGATGTCGAAAAAGCGGTCGCGGTCGAGGCTGTCGAGACTTAAATTGACACTGTTGATACCGATATTTTTAAATTCGGAAACGAGGTCGGCGGTCAGCGTGCCGTTGGTAGTCAAATTAACGGTGTCGATGCCGTCGATGCGAGCGAGATTGGCGATAAATTTATCCATATCGCGGCGCACAAAGGGTTCGCCGCCGGTGATGCGAATTTTATTAACGCCGAGGTTTGCGGTGACGGTCAGCAGGCGCAGCATTTCTTCGTAAGTCAGCAAATTTTCGCGCGGACTGTAAGCGATACCTGCTTCGGGCATGCAATAAAAGCAGCGCAAATTGCAGCGGTCGGTGACGCCGAGACGCAGGTAATTCAGCGTGCGCTCGTGGCGGTCGGTCAAAGTTTTTATATGTTTTTTAGTTTGAATAGCGGTATCGTTTCTTTTGGTGTAAAGGTAAAGAACAGCGGAGAAGGTCGGAAGTTTGTGGGTGGATTATTTTGCGGCAAGATAAATGTGTCTCTGCTGTTTTGGATGATTTGGATAAACGGACAATGCGGAATGAAGCGGATTTTAACTCGCCCTTGTAAAAACCGGGAACTTACATTTGTACTGACGTGGGATAACACGTTTCTTTCGGAGATGAACCTTGTTGCTTTTTGCGTATCTGTTTTAATAATTTCTACCGCTTTCGCAAAGGTTCGCTGCCGCCCTCGCCTTAGACGCGTTTTCCCGCGTCTCTACAAAAGCTAAACCCGTTATTTTCTGAGGAAAATAACGGGTTTTACTTTTTAAAAATTCTGCTTACCCTTCCCTATTCCGTCTTCACAATTTTAGAAAAATAACGCACACTCCAATCATTTTTCAAAAAGCGAACGGAATACATACCCGCAGGTAAATCACTCATATCCAAGGTATTATCGGCGTTCACTTCGCGTATCAATTTACCCGACACATCAAAGATATCGACGGAATAATCGGAAAGATTACCGTCGGCAATTTTCACGTTAACCATACCCGAAGTCGGATTCGGAAACAAAACGAACGGATTATGATTTTCCTGCGCCAAATCACGCACCGCCGTATTTCCGGGTGAGGTTTCACCGACGACCGGGTGCATAATTATCGCGCCCGTAAAGCTCGCGGGAAAACTGCCGAAATCACCGCCGAAACTGTAAAAGGAATTCTCAAAAGCGTTATTTTGCACATCGTAACCGAGACTGAGACCCGCAGTATTGACCGAAGTCTGCTGAAAAGCCACGTAAAAATCCGCACCCGCCGGAATATCGACGAAGGTGTACTCACCCGCTTCGTCCTGAATGGCAAAGGTGGTCAAAGCCTGCAAGGTATCGGTGAAAGAGTCGGGATAAACGGGATTGATAAAGTCGCGGCGGTAGTCCGGTTCGTTTTCGTTGAGGTAAGAAACGGAACTGCTGCCGTCGGTATCGACCCAGACCTTGAGCGTAAAAAACTTGCTCAATTCACTGTCGCCGTTGATTTCGGAATGCGGGAAGTGGAAGCGCACGCCTTGCAGTTTGGTAGCGACATTTGCCGTATAGCGAATGGCGAATGCGGGCTGCTCGTTTTGTTGATTGGTGAGGGAAATCGCGAGTTCCGCCGTGCCGTCGTCGTAGGCGTAGTAATCATCCAAAACGGTGACGGTATTGACCGTGTCGTTTCTCGTTTCTGCTTCGCCCTGATTGATACCGGGATTGAAAGTGTACTGTAAACTCACCCGCGCACTTTCCGTATCATCCGGATAAGTCTCGAAAGTTTGGCGTACTTGATTCCAAAATTCATTCGGGTCGCGCTCGGAGGTTTCGTAATTTAACGGACTGATGCTCAACGGATTGTTTACCGTTCCGGTGGCAGAAAAATTAATCTCGTTTTCCAAATCTTCTACGCTTGCCTCCGTTTCGGCGGCAAGGTTGACATTTTGATCGAAGTGGTTGTAGTAGCGGGATACGAAGTCATCATCCCGGATTTCCTGCGCAGGATTTGCAATAAATTGCTCGAAAGGCATGGAGGTGTAACGCGCTAAAATATCGCCCGGTTTGGTGACAAATGCGACGTCATTGTTGAATGCAGTAGAATCTACCAGAGTATTTTCCTCAATGCGAATGTAGTCCACGTGCCAAGTATCGGTTACGCCGGCGGGCGCGTGGTACGAGAGAAAACGGAATTGAAACTCACTGTGAAAATATTGCTCTTCGTCAATCGGCACGGCGGTAAATTCCCAAGCTACGGGCAGCGCATCGCCCGAAGCGATACCGGACCAGGAAGCGACGGTATTCCACTGTCGGTCTGCGTTGCGAAACTGTAATTCGAGCGAGTCCGCGAAGTTGGGAATATAGCTCAGACCCTGCGCAATGGTGTAGCATTTAAAGAAAATATTATCGTCGGCGTCTTTGTCGCTGAGGTCGATAAATTTGGAAGTCAAACGGTCGCCCTGCCCCACAAAATCATAAGGACTGCCGCCGCGGTCTAAACCGTCGAAACTCGCAAAATTAATAGACGGCGGGTCGGCTGCCAAATGATTATTGATGTAAACCAATTCATCCAAAAAGTTGGCGCGATTGGGATAAACGCCGTCGTTGGTACTGAAATCTTCAAAGAAAGGCAAGTCCAAAGTCTCGCCCGAAATGGTGTAAGTGACATTGAAAGTATCACAAATACCGAAGTTATCGCAGATTTCGTAGCAGACCAAATCCTGCCCGGGGAAACCGCTCGCCCGGTAAAAAATACAGGGCGTGGTGATGCTGAATAAAGTCGGGCGCACCTCCTGAAAGCCTTCGCCGTCGTAGTCGTCCGCGCAGTCCAAAACCTCCGAGCAGGCAATTTCGCCTTCCAAAAGTCCGTCATCCACACAAAATTCATCGAACACTTCGAAGCCCGCTAAAGTCGGCCCTTCTACATCGTAACTGCGCCCCGCACGCCGCGCAAAAACGCCCTCGCGGATGGTGTCGCATTGACCGTTAAAAGCACAAATTCGGACGCAAATCGTATCGAAACCAAAGGTAATGTCGGTGCCGGCGGTGTAATCGACTTCATTATCGACGCGGAAAGTCCCGTCACCGTTGCCGATAGCACCGCCGTTATTAAGGACGCTGCATTCCAAAATTTCGATGAGATTGATGCTGTCGCCCAGCAAATTTGAGCCGAGAGTATCCAAAGGGATAGTAATCGTTTCGCCCGCCGTCGAGATGTATTGAAACGGCTCGTTGGGCGGACAGTCCACTTTTAACGCCGGGTTATAGACACCGTATTTGGCTTCCGAAGCGGCGCGTTCGGCGGCAACTTTTTGCTTTAAAATAACGTTGCCGCGCAGCGGTTCGAGTGTTTGGGCGGAAAGTGAAAAAGAACAAAAAAGAGTAAAAAGGAGTGCGTAAATCAGGCGCATGTATATGTTTTTATGTTTTGCCGAATTATGGGTCGGCTTTCAGTATTGCTCGTGCGTTTTTGAAAACGTATGCGGGGTGAAGATGTTGCTTCAGGAGGAAATTTTGACGCTCTCTCGTGTCTTCAGCCCCCAACTCCACGACTGAAGTCGGAACAGACCCGGAGCGGGGAACTTTCTTCGCGCTTGAGTCTGTAGGTAAAACTTTAAATTTATCGGTTCTCTTATTTTGAACAAAAAATAAGATTTATGATTGAGTTTTTTGAAATCGAGTCCAAGTTCAAAACGAATTTAAGTTTTGAAAACAGATACTCCCCCGCTCCGGGGGGTGATTGCTTCTAAATTTCACCCTTAAACTTAGGCACGGAGCAAGTTCCCCCATTGGGGGTTAGGGGGTTTTCGTGAGCAGAAACCCGCGTCTCAGACCCCCTCCGCCCCCAATGGGGGAACCCTACCGGAAGTGACTTGTGCCCGTCAGTGCTCCGGACTTTAGAAGCAATTAACCCTGCCCCGCTCCGGGGGTCGGGGGGTCTTCTATACGGCTTCCTCTCACCTCAACAAAGTCACATCCCCGCGCAAAAGTACCGCAGTGCCGTCTAAAAACATGACTTCGGCAACGTAAGTGTAAACGCCGTCCGCTGCCCGTTCTCCGCCGTTGCGCCTTCCGTCCCAGCCCGAGGCGGGTTGATTGAGCAGCATATTTTCGGAATTGTACAGCAGATTTCCCCAACGGTCATAGACCTGAAACTTGGTGACTGCCGATACTGCCGCTGCATTGCCGAAGGCGACCAAATTGTCGTTAACGCCGTCGTCGTTGGGCGAAAAGGCGTTGGGAATGTAGATGTCGCGGTTTTTAACAACCGAAATAAAAACAGAGTCGGCAGCCAAACAAGCGAGGTCGGAAATCGCGCTAAAGTAAACAAATGCGCTGTTGAGCGGCTGATATTCTACGGTGTAGCAATCGGGTTCGCAGTCGATGTTTAGTTCGGGCACCGACCAAAAAGGCTGCATGGAATTGCCGGATGTTTCGGCGGAAAGGGTGATGAATTCGCCCAAATCTACTTCCAAATCCTCACCGAGTTCCACGAAAAAGGGCGACTCGGCTTCGATACTGATTGTCGTATCGAGTACACAGCCGAAGCGGTCGCTGATGAGAATTTGGTAACTGCCTTCCGCCAATCCCGTCGCCGAAAAATTGACTGCGCGCGGACTACCGTCGAATAAAATATCAAAAGGCGACGCGCCGGCAAGAACGGTATCTAAATTGATGAACCCGTCATTCTCATCGACACAAACCGGACCTTGCGCGGAAAATTCGGCTGCGATTTCCGTATTCGGCACTACCGTTAAATCCAAAGTCACGATGCTGTCGCAGCCCGTCGCGGTCAGCAGACTGTCGGTGTAAATGCCGGTCGCATCGTACACGCTGCCGCCGCTCGTGTAGGTCAAACCCGCACAAATCGAATCGACGGTATTGTAAAATTTGGGAATGACGTTGATAATTTTCACATTGGAAACGACGCGGCATTTGGGATTTTGCAGACTGCCGATACCGTTGGCGAGCAAATAACGGTAATAGTAAAAACCGCCCGATAAGTCCGTGTGCGTATAACTCAAATCGGTTTCGCCGGGAATGTCTTCCCAAGTCACGCCCTCGTCAAAACTTTGCTGCCATTGTACGGCGGGCGTATCGAATTGCTCGCCGATAATGGTTGCGTCGATGACCAAGGGCGAGCCGTCTTCGCAAATATCGGCAATCTCGTCGGGCAAAATGAAGGCTTCGGGACCGCAGGCGCGAAAGGTGATATTGTCGAGGGCAAGGTCGTTGCCGATGCCGCCGGGTGCATCATTGCGCAGCGACAAAGTGACGGAAGTCTGACCGGGGTCGGTCACAAAAGTGAAGCCGTAAGTGTTCCAGGTGCCGGTTTCGGGAATGTCGCCGGTATTAAATTGCTCGACGCCGTCCAACAGAAAAGCGACGCGCGGCAAGATGTAATTTTTGCCCGGCGGAATGACGTTGAAAATGTCGGCGGAAAAAACGTAGAGTGTATTTTCGCAGAGGTCATCGATTTGTTGTTCGTAAAAAAGACCGGGACTAAAGTCGGCATTCACGACCATCATGTAGCCGTTGGGGTCATTGCTGTTATCGCTCGGCGTGAGCCAATCGAAGGCGGACGGCCACAAGGACATATCGGCGGTAATGAGGTATTCGCCGTCGAGCGGCGGCGGCGAGGTATCGTAGTTGTAGCCGGGCGCAATGCCGGGGTCGGTCTGCAAAATATTAGCCGAACCGCTGCCGAAATCTCCTTCGGTAAAGATATTTTCACCGAGATTGCCGGTGCAGATTTGGGCAGTCAGGAAGCAAGGGAGCAGGCAAGAAAGAATAACAGAGAGTGAATGTCGGTTCACGGTAATTTTTTTTGTTTAAGCGTTTAGGAGGTTTAGGCGTTTAGATGCCGGGCAGCCCGGATTTCCGATAATGTATTTATTCTGCAAAGTAAAACTATTCGGAAGAATGAAAATATAAACCTGTAACGTGCGTCCGGTTTCTTGCAAAAAAAAACCGAAGACTCGGAAATCAATCCAAATCTTCGGTCATTTATTTGTACAAGAAAGCACAAGTATTATCGCTCAAAAAGAGCCGAGGATGCTTAGTCTTTCTTGACTTCTTCAAATTCTACGTCGGTCACATCTTCGATGTCATCGACGTTCGTCGTGCCTTGATCAGCACCTGCACCCGGGTCGCCGCCTGCATTAGCCGCGTCGCCCTGTGAGGCTTGGTACATGTCTTGGCTTGCCGCTTGCCATGCTTCGTTAAGCTTAGCCATGGCAGCGTCGATACCGTCGAGGTCTTGGTTTTTGTGTGCTTCTTTCAGCTCACTTACCGCACCTTCGATAACCGATTTTTTCTCGCCGGGAATCTTGTCACCGTACTCTTTCAACTGCTTCTCCGTTTGGAAAACCAACTGATCGGCTTGGTTCAGTTTCTCGACGCGCTCTTTCGCTTTGCGGTCTTCGTCGGCGTTCATTTCCGCCTCTTGCTTCATTTTTTCAATCTCCTCTTTGCTCAAACCGGTCGAAGCCTCGATGCGGATAGATTGCTCTTTGCCCGTACCTTTATCTTTCGCGCTGACATTCAAAATACCGTCGGCATCCATGTCGAAAGACACTTCAATTTGCGGTACACCGCGCGGCGCGGGCGGAATGTCACTCAATACGAAACGACCCACAGGGCGGTTATCTCGTGCCATCGGACGCTCACCCTGCAAAATGTGGATTTCCACACTCGGCTGGTTGTCGCTCGCGGTCGAATATACCTTCGATTTTTTCGTCGGAATGGTGCTGTTGGCTTCGATGACTACATCGAAAACTCCGCCCATCGTCTCGATACCGAGAGACAGCGGCGTAACGTCCAAAAGCAAGACATCCTGAACGTCTCCGCTCAATACACCGCCCTGAATAGCTGCACCTACGGCTACTACTTCATCGGGATTTACGCTGCGGTTCGGCTTTTTACCGAAGAATTTTTCGACTGCTTCCTGAATAGCGGGAATACGCGTCGAACCACCGACCAAAATCACCTCGTCGATGTCGCTCGGCTTCATACCGGCGTCATTGAGGGCAGATTGGCAGGGCTTCAAAGTGCGCTGTACCAAGTCGTCCGCTAATTGCTCGAATTTAGAGCGGCTGATTTTCACCACCAAGTGCTTCGGCACACCGTCCACTGCGGTAATATAGGGCAGATTCACTTCCGTCTCCTGACCGGCAGACAATTCGATTTTCGCTTTTTCCGCTGCATCTTTCAGACGCTGCAAAGCCATCGGGTCTTTGCGCAAGTCGATATTTTCTTGTGATTTGAAAGTATCCGCGAGGAAATCCATGAGGACACGGTCAAAATCATCACCACCGAGGTGCGTGTCACCGTTGGTAGATTTTACTTCAAAGACACCTTCGCCCAATTCCAAAATAGAAATATCGAAAGTACCGCCGCCGAGGTCATAAACCGCGATGGTCATGTCTTTACCGCCTTTGTCGAGACCGTAAGCGAGTGCTGCCGCCGTCGGCTCGTTGATGATACGACGAATGTTCAAACCCGCGATTTCGCCGGCTTCTTTGGTAGCCTGACGCTGTGAGTCATTGAAGTAAGCAGGCACGGTAACAACTGCTTCTTTGACCTCGCTGCCGAGGTAATCTTCCGCCGTTTTTTTCATTTTCTGCAAAATCATGGCAGAAATTTCCTGCGGCGTGTACAAGCGACCGTCGATGTCCACTTTAATGGTGTCATTGTCGCTTTTTAATGCTTCGTAAGCCGCACGCTGTGCTTCCGCGCTGACCTCCGAGTAGCGAGAACCCATAAACCGCTTGATAGAAGAAACGGTACGGGTCGGGTTGGTAATTGCTTGTCGTTTGGCGGGGGCACCGATTTTGCGCTCGCCGTTGTCCATGAAGGCAACTACGGACGGCGTCGTGCGTGCGCCTTCGTCGTTTGCGATGACTTTAGGCTCGTTACCTTCCATTACGGCTACGCAAGAGTTGGTAGTACCTAAGTCAATTCCGATAATTTTACTCATATATAATTGATTTTTGTTTTTAGCTTTTAATTTCATTTGCCTCTTCAAAAAAAAGGCTCGACATTTTTAAAAAGAACAAATAATTAACTTGTTCGATAAAAAATCCACTCTCTCTATATCAATCGCTGTACCGGCACGATTTTACGTCTTTTTTGTGCCGGACTGTCTTCATTTGGCTGAAAAAACGGCAAAAGACTGACAAATCGGCTGACAAAACGACAGGTCAGAAAAATTTGCGGGGTTCGATTTATTCCTCTACCTTTGTTTTTTCCAATCACCTGCAATACGAAAAGTCGGTCTCTTGAAAACAATCCGACCGGTTCCTCCTTTTCGTAAATTTTTACGGAAATTTCCTCCGACTCTTAAAATGTTTACGCCTTTAGGGACGCGAAAAAAATAGATTCAGAATTTTGGCTTGTTCTTTTTCCCGATTTCTGTCGCGTTCCTTATTTTGCCTCTCGCAAAGGCATAGCTTGCCCTTAAAAAAAAATTCCGAGATTTCGTGCTTAGTACATACGAAACCGGGTTAATTATTTGCAAATATTATCGCTTGCATTACTTCAGTATTTCTTTTTTCAAACTACCAAACACTCAAACATGAACAAGATTATTTTTTTACTCAGCTTTTCCCTTTTCGGCACTGCCGCTTTTGCCCAATTTACGGAGTTCGGTATCGCCGGCGGCATTTCTAATTATCAAGGCGACCTCTCCCCCGCCGTAGATTTCAAAAATATCAATATCGGACAAACCAAAGGGGCTTTCGGTATTTTGCTGCGCCACAATTTTAACCCCGTATTCGGACTGCGCGGCGCACTTACCTACGGACAAGTCGCCGGCGACGACCGCCTGACGGACAACCCGTTTAAACAAAGCAGACAACTCCGCTTCACCTCGGACATTATCGAAGTATCGACCGTGGCAGAAATCAATTTGTTCGGCTACGACCCTATGTATTCAAATAAAAAATTTACGCCTTATCTTTTCATCGGGGCGGCGGGTTACTACTTCAATCCGAAAACCGATTTTAACGGACGCGACATCGAATTGCAACCTCTGGGTACGGAAGGACAGGGTAATCCGGGTTTCGACGCGCCCTATTCTCGCGTTGCTTTTGCGGTGCCGGGCGGCGGCGGCATCAAATTTAACCTCGGAGATATCTGGACGGTAGGCATCGAAGTCGGCGCACGTAAGTTATTCCACGATTACCTCGACGATGTAAGCGGCACTTATGCGGGCTACGAAATCCTGGCAGCCGGTCCCGGCGGAGAAACGGCCGCCCTGGTCGCCAACCGCACGCACGAAGGCACGGACATTAACCCCGCAGCGATACCGGGCGGTCAAACGCGCGGCAACGCAAATTTTAACGATTGGTATTATTTCAGCATGGCAACGCTGACGTATCACATCTCTAACGGCAACGGGCGCCGAGGCAGCAACCGGGGCGGAATGGGATGCCCGAAGTGGTAGCTTTTTTTGTTGTTTAAGGGTTTAGGCGTTTAAGCGTTTAGAGGGGCACCGCCCCTAAACGTCTAAACGTGGATAAACACGCTTAAAAATTTTCCTAAACACCAAAGCGACTGTGAACAAACCGGCAAATTACCACCTTTTACCGGTCAGTAAAAAATCGGCGGGCAGATAACGTTTTTATTTTTTCCCTGAAGACTCTAATAATCGTATCATTGCGCCGTTTTTACATTATTGAACCGATAAAGTCGCGTTAAATCGCATATCTTTTTTTCGATAGGCTCCTGATTTTCGGTTCACTGTTTAAATGTAGGATTGCATAATTATTTACACGCTAAAAAGTAAATAAGATGCTGACTATCAGTTTTTTAGGTCGTAACGGCTAAACTCGTAAAAAAATAAATAAAATACTGATTATCAGTTTTTTTTAGATTTAAACGACTAAACGATTAAACTCGTAAACCTACTCATCACCTTCGTTTTGAAAATACCCGACAATGATTAAGAAATTTTTTCTGCTGCTTTTCACTTTATTCTCTCTGCAAACCTTCGCCCAATTTACCGAAGTCGGTATCGCCGCCGGTGTGACTACTTATCAAGGCGATTTGTCTCCCGTCTTCAGCACCGACAGTCTGAATATCGGGCAGGTAAACGGTGCTTTCGGGGTTTTGGTCAGGCACAATTTTAACCGATTTTTGGCAGTGCGCGGTGGTTTGACTTACGGTAAAGCCTCGGGCGACGACCGCACCTCTACGCGCACCAATCGCATCGCGCGCAATCTGCGCTTCGAGACCAATATCTACGAAGCCTCGGCGATTGTGGAGTTTAATATTTTTGGCTACGACCCCGTTTATACCGGCAAAAACTTTTCGCCCTATTTATTCGTCGGGGCGGCGGGTTATTATTTTAATCCGAAAGCCGACTTTAACGGGCGCAACGTCGAGTTGCAGCCTTTGGGCACGGAGGGGCAGGGAAATCCCGGTTTCGGGGAGTCTTATTCCCGCTTTTCTTTAGCGATTCCCTTCGGCGGCGGTCTGAAATTTGCGCTCGGCGACACCTGGACCGTCGGTATCGAAGTGGGTGCGCGAACCTTATTCCACGATTATTTGGACGATGTCAGCGACCGCTACGCCGGGTATGATGTTATCGTTGCCGGCCCGGGCGGAGAAACGGGTGCGCTTTTAGCCGACCGCTCTTACGAATTGACGGACGCTAACCCCGCTGCCATCCCCGGCGGGCGCAGACGCGGCAGTACCAAGTTTGACGATTGGTATCACTTGAGCATGTTGACGCTGACTTATCACATTCCGACCAATAACCGTCAACGCGGTAAGCGCCGTGCCGGCAGAAAAGGTAATCAGATGGGTTGCCCTACTTGGTAGGTGACGGGTGGTAGGTGGTAGGTGGTGGTTGGTGGGGGCTTGCTTCTTGCCTTCTGTTACATCTCGAAATTCGTGCGTTGGTTATTCAAATAACTGTACCACAAAAACTTCAGCAAAAAAGCCTTATTCGATTGTCGAATAAGGCTTTTTTTATTTTTATATTTGACAAAACTTTCACGGAAAACAACCGCGCTTATAAGAATATTCCTTAGCTACCACCCACCACCTAATCTTCCGCTCGCGGTTTTTTCAAATCTCGATTCACCGCAATACTCGCATTCAATTCAAAGCCCGCCAAAATGATAAAGGCATTAATTTGCAGCCACAGCAGCAGAATGATGACCGTACCGATAGAGCCGTAGAGTTTGTTGTATTGACTGAAATTTTCGATGTAATAACCGAAGGCAAAAGAGGACAATACGGACAGCACCGTCGCCATCGTCGCACCCGGAGAAAACAGGCTGAAACGCTTGATAGTCGCCGCTCCGTAACGATAAATGACCGCAATGCCGAAGTAAAATAGTGCCATAAAAATGAGCAGCCGCAGCGAGCCGAACAGAAATTCCGCCGACCGGTCCCAACCCAACATCCCCGTCAGTTTGGCAATGATAATATCTCCCAAAATAATTAAAACGACGGAAGCAATCAGCATCGCGCCAAGTAAAAAAGTCAGCCCGATGGCAACCAAACGCGCTTTGAGGCCGGTGCGGGTACGAAAGGTACTTTTGTAAGATTTCTCAAAACCCGCCATCATCGCCATCATGCCGTTGCTGGCGAAAAAAATCGCTAAAAAGAAACCCAAAGACAGCAGACCGTAGCGCGGCGTAGTGATAATGTCACGGATGGTTTCGGAAAAAAGATTCGTATTGACCGCCTCTTCGAGTGCATCTTCGTTGGTAACTTCAATGTCGATACCCGGCACAATGCGGTTGATTTCTTCTACCAAAACGTAGCTGTAATTTTCGGACTCGGGCAGAAAAGAAAAGATAAAATCGGAGAAATAAGGCACCAAAGTAAACAACACCAACAGCGACGGAAACAGCGCGATAAAAAAGCTGAACGCAATCGAATTTGCCCGAATGCTGATGCTGTAGGCCTGTATTTCATTCCACAAAAAAACCGCGACTTCATAAATCGGCACGCTGAAAAAACCCGGCACCGAGGTATTTTTCGTCCAATCCAGCGCAGCCCCGAACAGCGGATGTTCGACCACTGCCGCCTTGACTTTGTCGGGCGCAAACTGCCTCGCCTTTGCTTTTATTTTGTCGAACAATTTCATACAGGCATTTAACTGAAAAAAGGCTGCAAAGTCTCGCGCAAATAAGCGGGACAAGCAACCGTCTTACCGGTTTTTACTTCCACAAAACACAGTTTAACACTCCCGCCGTTCACGAGTTTATTTTTCTCGTTAAATATTTCGTGGTGAAAGGTAATCGTTTTGCCCGGCATTCGGCGCAGCGTCGTTTGTATCGTCAGTAATTGGTCATATAAAGCCGGTCGCACAAAACGCTGATTGAGCGACATCACGGGCATCAGGATTCCGTGCCCGCTTTCCATTGCCGCGTAAGTCAGCCCGAGGTCGCGTATCATTTCGGCCCGCCCGATTTCGTAATACTGCGCGTAATTTCCGTAGTACAAATAGCCCATTTGGTCGGTCTCCCCGTAACGGACGCGCTTTTGGAAACGGTGTGTGTGCATGTTTTAAGAGTTGAGAGTGGAGAGTGGAGAGTTGAGAGTAGAGAGTGAAGAGTCGAAACCGCTAAAGGTCGGAAAATCGAAAGTTTGCTCGTCAGTTTTCAGAAGTAAAGAGCGAAGCTGCCGTCCACCGTCCACCATCGACCGTCCACCGTAAAATCAACTACGCTCAATCGGGCAAGTCATACAATGCGACCCGCCCCGCGCCCGCGACAGCTCGTTGCTCGGCAGCGTGATGATGGTATTTTGCACGTCGTCGGGTTTGACTTTACCGGCTTTGATTTGCTTGAGTAAATCCTCGGCGTGAATGATTTTGTAGCCCGCCTTTTGGAAGGCAATTTCCGTTTTCGGATTGCGGTCGTAGGTCAGCGCAAGACCCGGACGCAGGGCAACGAGGTTGCAGCCGTCCGTCCATTGTTCGCGCTCCTGATACGGCGAAACGCCCTCACCGCTGAGGATAAATTCCATTTTCGGATTGATTTCGTTGCGCATAAAATCAGCGACCGAGTGGTAAAAACCCTTCGTGCCGTTGCTGCGGTGCACCTCTACCGTCGAAGCCATACCGTCCACCACGATGGGTTTGAAGGCAACGATGTGTTGGTTGTTGACTTGCGTAAAAATGGTGTCGATGTGCATACAACTGCGGTCGGCGGGGATGTTGATTTGCACCACATTTTTGACAATGCCTTTTTTGAAAAGCACGTCGCGCAACGAGTGAATGCCGTGCGCCGTAGTGCGCTCACTGCATCCGACGAGCAGATAATCTTTGTTTAAAATCATCACGTCGCCGCCCTCGATACTGACTTTTTCGCCTTTTTTGGAGGGCGGAAATTGGTCGGGATAATTCATGTTAATAATCCGCCCTTCGCTGCGCAATTTAGCAAAAATCGGGTGCGCCCAAAAGATGAAACGGGTCAGATAATTTTCCCGAAAACGCGCTTCTTTCGCCGCTTTGGTGATAACCACGTGGTCGTTTATCGTCACGGCAATATCGCGGGTAAAAATGAAATTCGGTATCGGCGGAAAAAGAATATGCCCATCCCTTTTCAACTCGCCGGTAATCAAAGTATCCGCCAGTTCTTCATTTTCCAAATCCATCAACATCTGCTTAAACGCCTCGGGCATTTCCTCATAATCCACAATTTTATCAATCATTTCCGTCCGTGCATCCTCGTCGCTGTTTAAGGCTTCGATGAGCAAATCCCGCGTTTCCAATACGTTTTCCGCGCCCATAAAAAATTCCAATATTTCGCGAAAAATATCGTGCTCTTCCTGCATTCGCGGCAAATGCACGATGTCATCGAAAAGCAACTCTTCCGCCTGCGCCGGCGATACCCGCGCGATGCCCTCGTCGGGGCGATGAATGATGACGCGCTTGAGTTGTCCGATTTCTGAATTTACGTTGACCATATTTTAAGATTTTAGATGTTAGATTTTAGACTTTAGACTGCCTATTTAACTTGTACGCTTACCCCGCTTTTCTTCAAAAAGAAACCAAACATCATTCGATTTACCGCTGCGGCCCAAAGAAGCAAGCCCCCGTCCACCGTCCGCCTTTTACCGTCCGCCACCCTCTTCCCGCAAATGTAACCGAAAATATATATTTCCTCGTATCTTTGGCGACGCGTTTTCAAAAGCCTCGTTTTTGCCGGCGCACCTTCCGCAAACCAAAAGCCTTTTATGTCTTATTCCGTCGAATTTCCCGTTACCTATGCCCGCCTCACTTTGCTGAACGGCGACACGGCGCACTTCATCCTCAACGACCCCGGCTCGCTGCGCTACGGTCAGAGCAGCGCGGAATTTTTGTCGGAATATGCGGCTTATTTTCAGACAAATTTTCTCGACAAGGGCGATTTTCAAGTCTTGCAGGCAATGAAAAATGCCGAGCCGCTGACGGAAGCCGTGCTGCAAGTCGAATTTCCCGCCGCCAAAGGCAGCAAAAACCGTCCGGGGGTGCGCTTTCCCGCCTTCACGCTTTCCTTTCGCACTTTTACGCGACCGCACGGCAAAGGTTTTCTGACCTACGTGCCGCAGTTGGCTTTACAGTCTTTTTCGCTGCACGAAGATAAAATTGCGGAGGAAGTCGAAGCCGCCGTGCGCTTGGAGTTTCTGCGGGCAGAGCGACTGCGACACCTGCAATCGGTCGTCGAGGCGGACTGGTACACGGAGGTCGTCGTTCGGATCGAAAACGTGACTTTCACACTGCCTTCTCTTTCCGAAATCGACGCTAAAGACCAAGAGAAAACGGCGGTGCTGTTACCGAAAATCGCCCGCCGACCGACAATTGAAAATCCGCAATTTTTCGGCAACGAAGAAATTATTAAACGCTGTGCGCAAGTGCTGACGGGTAAATACGGACGCAATATTCTTATCGTCGGTGCGCGCGGTGTCGGCAAAACCGCGCTGCTGCACGAGATTATTTTTTGTAAAGAGAAAATCGGCTTTGAAGGTAAAATTTGGGAAACGACCGCTTCCGAAATGATAAAAGAACTCAGCGGCGGCGGTGATTGGCGCGACGGTCTCGAAGACCTCGCCAAAGAACTCGGTCGCGGGAATGATTTGCTGTACGTGCGCAGTCTGCACGAGCTTTTCGAGGTCGGTCAGTCGGATGCAAAAAGTAAGAGTGTCGGTGAGTTTATGCGCTCGTATTTGCAGGACGGCAGCATTACGCTGTTGTCGGAATGTACGCCCGCCGAACTGCGCCGCATAGAGCGCAGAGTACCGGGCTTTTCCGCGCTGTTTCAGGTCTTGCGACTCAACGCACCGGCGGCGGAAGACGTGCCGAAAATTGTGAAACAAAAGATAAATCAGACGGCGGAAAAAGTCGGCGTGAAAGTAAAAAACGATGCCGTAGAAGAAGCCGTGCGCCTGCACCGTCGCTTTATGCCCTACACTTCTTTTCCGGGAAAACCGATGCGCTTTTTGGAAAATCTGCTGCTGAGTTTCGACGGAAAAACTTTGGAAAAACCCGTCGTCGTGCGCGCCTTCAGCGACGAAACGGGCATTCCGATTTTTATGATTGACGACCGAAAAAAATTGGATTTAGAGGAAATTAACCGCGATTTCGACCGCAGAGTTTTCGGGCAGAAAGCGGCTACGCGGGAAATGACGCGGACGTTGGCGGTCATCAAAGCGGGTTTGAATCGGCGGGGTCGCCCGATTGCTTCTTTCCTTTTTGTCGGCCCGACGGGCACGGGAAAAACCGAACTGGCAAAGGCTTACGCGGAGTTTCTCTTCGGCAGCGCGACGCGAATGCTGCGCTTCGACATGAGCGAGTATCAGCACCCGTTTCAGGTCATGCAGCTCATCGGCGGTCGGGGCGGCGGGACGTTGACGGCGGGCATTCGGCGGCAGCCGTTTACGGTGATTTTGTTCGATGAAATCGAAAAAGCCGACCGCTCTTTTTACGACTTACTGCTGCAGGTGCTCGGCGAGGGGCGACTGACGGAAAACGGCGGGCAGACGGTCGATTTTTGCTCGGCGGTCATCATTATGACCTCGAATATCGGGGCGCAAAGTTTGGGTAATCGCGGTATTTCGCTTGTGACGACCGACCGTAATACCGAAATTAAAAATCACTTTCTCCGCGCCGTCGAAAAGAATTTTCGACCCGAATTTTATAACCGCATCGACAATATCGTACCCTTTAAACCGCTGTCGCAGGAGACAATTCGCTTGATTTTAGACCGCGAATTGCAGCAAATTTTTAAAAGAGAAGGTATCGCACAGCGCAAAGTCAACGTTAAGGTCAGCGATGCCGCCCGCGCTTGGTTTGCGAATGCGGGCTACGACGAACGCTACGGCGCGCGCCGCCTGCAACGCACCCTGCGTGAGGAAATGACCGTGCCTTTAGCAAAAAAACTAAACAGCTACGCCGCCGACGAGACGGTGACGGCACTCATTGACCGGCAGGAAAACGAGACAATTATCACGACCGACAGCGACCCCATGAGTTTCGATATCGTCATGGAGGAGACGATAAAACAGGGCGAGGCAGCACTCATTGCCGCTACGCGATTGCAACTGCATCGCTTTCGGGAGAGTTTCGGTTATTTGAAATTTACGGAAGAAATTGCGCAGCGCAAAAGGGCAATCGAGGCGGCGGAAAAGGCGGGCGAGGCGACTTACGTGCAGTCCGCAAATTTGACGCGCTACACGAATTTGGCAGCTAAATTTGAGCAACTGAAAACGGAAATCGAGGCTTTGGAAAATGAAATCGGGCGGGTGCTTTTCGGTTTACAGGTCTATCGCACCGACATTGAAAAACGGCGGATGGATTGGATGGAAAGATTTTATACAGCCAAAACGGAATTGTTGCAAATCAATCATCCGCAGAGCAATAAAGCAACCTTAGCGGTGTACGGAAAGGGAGAGGAATTGACTGCCGCAATAGATTTGTACGAAAAGATTTTTGAGAATTTGGATGCCGCTTACCGGACGCGGGCGGTGTGGTATAATTCCGATTATTACAACAAAAATGTTGTCGCCGCACCGAAAGATGCAGATTCCAAAACTCAGCCTTATAAATACTCTCAATCGACCGATAAATTACCCGAGTCAACCGACGTCGCGCCGGATGATTTTACTTTGTTCGGGGTCGAATTTGCCATAGATGCGCCGTTAATTCATTTGCTTTTACAAAATGAGGACGGCATTCATCAATTTAAAACACAGGACCACGAAGCGGCAAAATGCAGAGTTTTGGTAGCGCAAGGACACCGGTATTTTACTCCGATCGGCATTCACCGTAAAGACTTTTATCGAGGTACGGTCAGGCGGCAGATGACCGGGAATATTTTGAAAGACAGCATTTACAGATTCGACCGGGAGACGAAGCAACCGGTTGAACTTTTGACGAGATATATGCGGGACAATTTGGAAAATTTATTGTGAGTATGAATGAAATCCGTATTTACTCAAAAGGTGACTTGGAGTCACCCTGTGAGTAAATACGAATTTCATTGACCAAAAAAAAAGCAAGGCGCACCGAGTAAACACTCGATGCGCCTTGCTTATATCATTTCTGCTCAAAAATCAAGAGCAAAAATCATCTTAGTATTTTACGCTGAAAACGTAGTTATCCAAGTTGTTGTTGTCCGTTGCATTTACTTCCGTTACCTGAATGAGGAACAAAGTACCTGCGGTAGATTGAACGACAAACTCATCGCCTACTTCGATAACGTCGGTAGAACCGCTGATTGCGTCACCTGTATCAAAGGCTTCTTCGATTTCTTCCACGAATTGAACTTCGTTAAAATCGTAATCTTCCGGCAAGTTGTCGCGGTTTACCTCCACCATTACGGCACCGTTTTCGGGAGAAATTGTTCTTCTCCAGTTAGAAGCAGCCGGCAGATCGGTGTTGATACCGTTATCCTGTAATTCGGAAGCATCGCTGTTAGAAGAAGTTGACATCAAAGCATCCAAGTCAAATGCACCTTGATTAGGACCCGATGCGTTAAAGATTACGTTATCGGTAGATACAGGATTGATATCCGTACCCGGCTCAACAGTAGTTACGGTAATAGACTCCGTATCAGTCAAACCTTCATCATCCGCCAAAATAAAGTCATAAGTGTACGTGCCGCGATCGGCAGGCGTACGCAATACAACCTTTATCTGAAAAGCATCAGATTGATCATTGACCAAAAGTGCAGGGTTTTGTGTGATGTCGGCACCGTTAGCAGTAGTGATGGAAATCAATTCCTCGTCGAGAGCAATTTGAACACCATCACGCTCGATAGTCAATGTATTTAAAGGAGGAGTCGCATCAATACCTTCCAAAGCAACTTGAAATTGGAAAGCACCCGGACTCTGTACTACAAAATCTTCATCAGAAACAACTTGACCTTCGCCGGTCGGGTCGTCTGATAAAAAGTCCAAAGTCGGAGCAAAGTTTTCAATTACCGGCGGCTCAATCGGTCCGTCATCTTCGCAGGAAGTGGTAAAAAGAGAAAGTGAAATTGCTAAAAATGCAAAAAGCCATAAACGCTTCATGTAATTGTAATTTTAATGAATGAAATCGAACGATTATTATTTCGTCAAAAAATCGCTCATTGTTAGTTAAAGGAAATCCGCTGCCGCAAAAACGGTAGCGGAAGGTTGTTATTTTGTTAAACGAATTAAATTTTAATTCGCTTACTGTACAGACTGAATTTCTTTGTTTCAGTTACAGGCTCAAACGTATTTACCTCCCGCGATGTTCGTTTTTCCTGCGTAAACCCCTTATTTTATTGACTTTTTAAATCTCATTAAAGAAGTGTTAAATCGGCGAATATTATTTTGTATGGCAGCGCGCTTTTCAATTTCAGGCGCAAAAGAAGCCGATTTTTTTGATATGCGCGCGGATTTTGGTTTATTTGTGATTGCGTCAAAAAAGCAACAGTAAATCAGTATTTTCGCGATAAAAGCGTTTGTAATACGCTCCAAATTAAAACCGGTAAAGTAGAATGACTGTAATCGCGTTTATTCCTAACCGTCCACCAACCAACAACTATCAACCACCAACTATGACGACAGTATTAGACCGTTTTCTCAATTACGTAAAAATTGACACGCAATCCGACCCGAATTCGCCGACCACGCCTTCCACGATGAAGCAAAAAAACTTAGCGCGTTTGTTGGTGGAAGAACTCAAAGAAATCGGCATCACCGACGCACACACGGACGAACACGGCTACGTTTACGCCACCGTGCCCGCCAATACCGACAAAGAAAATGTGCCGGTTATTTGCTTTTGCTCGCACATGGACACCTCGCCCGACAGCAGCGGCAAAGACGTTAAACCCATCGTACACAAGAACTACGACGGCAGCGACCTCGTGCTGCCCGACGACCCGACGCAAATCATCAAAAAAGCGGAACACCCCGACCTCGCCGACCAAATCGGCAACGACATCGTGACGGCAAGCGGTACGACGCTGCTCGGCGCGGACAATAAAGCGGGCGTGGCGGAAATAATGACCGCCGCCCAAATCCTGATGCAGAACGATGACATCAAACACGGCAAAATCCGCATTCTGTTTACACCCGACGAAGAAATCGGGCGCGGTGTGGATAAGGTCGATATGGAAAAACTCGGCGCGGACATCGGCTACACCGTGGACGGCGAGCAACTCGGCAGCATGGAAGACGAGACTTTTTCCGCCGATGCGGTGACGATAAATATCTCGGGCGTGAGCGCACATCCGGGCTTTGCGAAAGGCAAATTGGAAAACGGCGTCAAAATCGCGGCGGACATCGTGGCGGCTCTGCCGAAAGACTCGCTGTCGCCCGAAACGACCTCGGGCAGACAGGGCTTTGTGCATCCGGTGACGATAGAAGGCAGCGCTGAAAAGGCAAAAATTGTCTTCATCATCCGCGACTTTGTGACAGCCGAATTAAAAACGAAGGAAGACAAACTACAAGAAATCACGGACGAGGTCATGAAAAACTACCCGAACTCCAAAGCGGAACTCGTCATTACGGAGCAATACCGCAACATGAAAGAGGTCATTAAAAAGCAGCCGCTCATCACCGAAGTCGCCCTCGACGCCATCAAAGAAGCCGGTCTGAAACCCCGCAAAGGCGCGATACGCGGCGGCACGGACGGCAGCCGCCTCTCTTTCATGGGTCTGCCCTGCCCCAACATTTTCGCCGGTGAACACGCTTTTCACTCCAAACACGAATGGGTCAGCGTGCAGGATATGGAGAAGGCAACGGAGGTGATTGTGAATATTGCTAAGATTTGGGAGAGGGTTAGTTGATGGTTGTCGGTTGTCGGCGGTTTTCGCTTTACTTTTGATGTTTTAAGGCATGAAGTATTCTCGCGGCGACTAAGTTTGTGTTTTTACATCCGCCGGAGGCGGGAAGATATAGGCACGAGGCGAGAGCCTCGCGCCAACTGA
>JAHDCG010000057.1:0-4060 GCA_020629965.1 Saprospiraceae bacterium
AAAGCAACAATTCCCTACCTTCCCGCTTTTACATGATGAAAACCCGAACACCCTCGGATTGCATCTATTCTCATCAAATATTTACCAATAAATGAAGAAGTTTTTACTCTTTTTTGCCGCCCTGTTTTTCTTTTCGGCGGCACAGGCGCAACTCAACATGGAATTGCGCGGTCAAGTTCAATTTAACAACGGAAACCTCAATGACGTGTGGGGTTGGCATCACGAGCCGACGGGCAAAGAATATGCCCTCGTCGGGCGCACCGTCGGTACCTCCGTCGTCGAAGTCACCGACCCGGATAATCCCGTCGAGGTCGGCTTTTTTCCCGGCGCAACGACTACCTGGCGCGATATTAAGACTTGGGGCGATTACGCTTACGTCACCAACGAGCAAGACCTCGGCGTAGCCGTCTTGTACCTCGGCGACCTGCCCTCGGGCGGCGAGCTGACGGGCTTTAACTGGACACCCAACATCGAAGGTCTCGGCACTTTGCAGACCTGCCACAATATTTACATCGACGAGTTTGGCTACGCTTACCTCGCCGGCTGTAATCTGAACAACGGCGGCATGCTCATCATCGACGTTTTTTCCGAGCCGGGCAATCCGGAGTTTGTTTCCGCCGCGCCCGCCGTTTACTCGCACGACGTCTACACGCGTGACAATTTGATGTACTCTTCCGAAATTTACGCAGGTGTTTTCACCGTTTACGACGTATCGGACAAACAAAATATTCAAGCCCTCGGTAATCAAGAGACACCGTTCAGCTTTACACACAACGCCTGGTTGAGCGACGACGGGAACTACCTTTTTACGACCGACGAACTGGCAAATGCGCCCATCGGCTCTTACGATGTCAGCGACCCGAGCGACATTGTCGAGTTAGACCAATTCGCGCCTTTGGAGACTATCGGTTCGGATGTCATCCCGCACAACGTACACGTCTGGGACGATTATCTCATCATTTCTTACTACACCGACGGCGGTATTATCGCCGATGCGAGCGAGCCGGACAACATCATCGAGGTCGGAAATTTAGATACTTATTTCGCACCCGGCGCGGGTTTTAACGGCGTCTGGGGGGCTTATCCTTTCCTGCCTTCGGGTACGGTTTTGCTGACCGACATCGGCAGCGGTCTTTTTGTAGTCACACCGACTTACGTGCGGGCGGCGCGCATCGAGGGTACGGTCACGGACATCAACACGGGCGCGGCCATTACGGGTGCCAACGTAGAGATTATCGCCGACCAACTCAACGCAACCCAAACCGACTTTACGGGCGAATACAAAACGGGCTTGGCTACGGCGGGCACTTACGACGTGGTGTACAGCGCACCGGGTTACGTCTCGGAGACGGTGACTTTGAACTTTGAAAACGATGTCATTTTAGTACAAGATGTTCAGCTCGGTCAGTTGCCGACGTTCAGCTTCAGCGGTGCGACCGTAGAGGCGGCAGACGGCGCGGGCATTTCCGATGCGGAGATTGCGATTTTCAACGAAGATTTCAATTTCGAGGCGACGAGCGATGCCGACGGTAACTTTAGTTTGTCGAATGTAGCGCAGGGTTCTTACACGGTGATTGCGGGTAAATGGGGCTATTACTACGGCACTGCGGACGTTGATTTGTCTGCCGACGGCAATGTCACCATTGAGCTGGAACGCGGCTTTCAGGATGATTTTGTGTTCGATTATGAATGGAATACCTTTGCGACTTCACCGACCGGTCAATGGGAACGCGGTGTGCCGAACGGTACGACTTTTCAGGGCGACCTGAGTAATCCGGATGCGGATGTCAACAACGATTTGGGTAATCAAGCCTACGTCACCGGCAACGGCGGCGGTCAGGCGGGCAACGACGATGTGGACGACGGCAATGTCGTTTTGGTTTCACCGCCGATGGATTTGACCTTTATGGGCGAGCCGGTTATCAGCTACCGGTTGTGGTTTGTCAACGAAGGCGGCAACGGCGGTACACCGAACGACGAGATTTCCGTTTCGATTTCCAACGGTACGGAAACCGTCGAATTGCAAAACGTCAGCAACAGCATCGACGCGTGGAGACAAGCAACAAATTTCCCGATTGCCGACTTGCTCGAAATCACGGACAACATGACCGTCATCGTCGAAACGGCGGACGTCGGCGAGGGTCACTTGGTAGAAGGCGGTTTTGACAAATTCCTTGTCACCGACGCCAATCCGCCCTCAGCGGTTTACCAACCCGTCGCTTTCAACGTCTCTCTGACTGCTGCACCAAATCCTTTTGCGGGTATAACGACGGTCGATTATTTGATTGATACGGATTTTACGGAAGCGACTTTCAGCGTTTACAATCAGTTGGGTCAAGTGGTAGAAAGTGTTGCTTTGCAAGCAAATACGGGCACTTTGCGCATCGGCGAAAATCTTGCGCAGGGCGTTTACTTCGGTCGCTTAGAGGCGGACGGTGTGCTTTTGGCAACGGAAAAAATGGTGAAGACGGAGTAGGATTTTTGTTTTCATCGAAATGAAAAAAGCGCGGCAAATTGATTTTTGCCGCGCTTTTTTTGTTTGGCAAAGTAACTTTTAGGGTACTTTGCGTTTTTAAGAAACGAAATAAGTTCCGAAAGGCAAATCTAACATCTAAAGTCTAAAATTTAAAGTCTCCAACCATGTTTGCCAGAGCCATCTATATTTTCCTCGCCCTCGTTGCCGTGCTGCTGTTTGCTTATTCCCATTTTTACGAAGCGGAAGAATTTGCGATTTACTCGGTCGCGCCGTTCATTTTGGCGGCGATAGTTTTCATTTTGGCTCCGCAAATCAATTGGTGGTATTACGAGAAAAATCCGCCGAAAACGGATGAAGATTTGCGGAAAATATTAGGTGCGCGTTGTGAGTTTTACCGCAACTTATCGGAAGAAAACAAAGCAGAATTCGAGCGGCGCACCACCATGTTTATGATGGCAAAACAGTTCACGCCGAAGGTACACGACGAGGTACCCGAAGACATGAAAGCTATCATTGCCGCGTCGGCGGTGCAGTTGACTTTTCACCAAAAAGAAGATTGGCTGTTTGATGAATACGAGACCTTTATCATTTATCCGCACCCCTTCCCTACCCCGCAACACGAGGCTTGGCACGTCTCGGAGACTTACGCGGAAGACGGCGTAATGCTCTTTTCCGCCGAGCATTTGCTCCACGGTTTCTTTGAGCCGTTGCGGTATTATCAGATTGCTTTACACGAATTTGCGGGTGTGTTTATCGACAAAAATCCGGAGATTTTGCAAACAGATTTCGGAGAGAATCCGTGGCAGAGTTTTCAGCGCATCAGTAATTTTTCGGAAGAAAAAATCAAGGCGTATATCGGCTTGGAAAATGTGCGCCCGGAGGCGGTCGGCGTGACGTTGTTTTTCACGCATCGGACTTATTTTGCGCAGCATTTGCCGGGGGCGTTTAAGGAGTTGCAGGGGGTGTTTGGGTGAGAAAATTCCGATTTACAACAAAAGGTATTATCAATAAACCTAAAAAATCATGAGTCAATCTAAAGTCAAAAAAGAAACTTTTTCACTCTCTGACAAACAAAAGCAAGCCTTGAAAATTGCTGTTGAAAAAGCCGATATCGGCGGAGAGTGGTTTGAGCACGGAGAAGCTATGAAGCGCATTAAATCTCGCAGACAAAAATTATTTGACTAAATCTACTGCTCCTCATCGTGCAATTTTTTCAGATTTAAAACTTCGCCGTCCAAAATTTTAATGTCACTGCTCCAATTTGTCATAATCCAATCTCTACCGGGTTCGGCGACGATTATGGTTTTGTTCTCTCCGAAAATCCAAATTACTTTTTTGACGCCGAAAGCGAGGAGTGTTTCGATTTTACGGCTTATAAAATTCATTTCCGATTGAGCGTTAATATTGACATCGACTTCAAAAACTACCTCGGGCACAGTCTTAATGTAATCATGGGAAATTCCCTCTTTCGATAGTCTCTTTTCGGAAAAACCGCTTTGCTCAACGAGAGAATTGTTCCTTTTTCGAGATAAAGACCAACCTCATCTCCCAATATTCGATACAGCTTTAAATCCAAGTTTTTGA
>JAHDCG010000057.1:4160-36831 GCA_020629965.1 Saprospiraceae bacterium
ACCGATACACCACCGCCGTCCCCGTCGCCACTACCATCAGCATCCCGCCGTTGGCACCGAGGGTTTCATAGTCCAAATCCACTCCGATTATCGCATTGGCACCGCTGTTTTTTGCCTGTTGCGTCATTTCTGCCATCGCCGTGTCTTTTGCTTCGCGCAGCACCCGCTCGTAGCTGCCCGAACGCCCGCCGACAATGTCGCGGATGCCGGCAAAAAAGTCTTTAAAAACATTGGCACCGATAATGGTCTCGCCGCTGACGAGTCCGATAAACTCGATGATTTCGCGGTCTTGTAAGGAAGAAGTGGTGGTGATTAACATAGATTTTATTGATTTAAAGTTGTGCGTTCCGTAGCGTCGATTTTAACCGACCGGCTTTTCATAGAAAAGGAAACAATGCCGATTTTGTTCTTTCCCGACCGGAAAAAACCACCCCCCTACAAGTGCCACCGGCACGAAGCACTTCAGCCCGGTACGTGTGTGCCGGGCCGGGCCCGGTCGGTATAAATCAAAACAGTTACTCCACGCAAACCTCCGGCCGCTCCCCCATTTCATACTGCGTCATCAACTTCTCCAATCGGTCTTCGTAAGTCCCGTCGTCCGTCTCCAAAGCCGCGATTTCCTTGATAATATCGTAGCGACAGGTCCAAATGCGGTGACGCAGATTTTGCACACGGCATTCCAATTCTTCATAAAAACTAAATTCGAATCTGCGCTGAAAATCGTCGATTTGCTCCAAGTATTGCTTCGCACGCTCACAGTCGGCGGCGGCGTAGCCCTGCATCGTCCAGTCTTTAATTTGCAGGATATTGTCGCAGTAAAACTCCTCGGATTGGTAGCCTTGATACAGCGTATCGCCCTGCGCGACGAAGTCCTTCCACAGCATTTCAATTTGCACACCGTTGGCGCGGTACTGCTCATTGAGGGCGGCGAGTTCGTTCAGTTTTTGAAAAGTTTCGTCGGAAAGCACGACCGGATTGGTACGCTGCATTTCGTCGATTTGGTCGAGGCGGTCGGCTGCCATTTCGCAGACCAAAGCAAAACCGTCCATGATGTAAGCGCGAATTAAATCCTCGCCGTCACAGTATTCATAGCCGTATTTGCCCATGTGTTTGACGGTATTATCGGGCAAAAACGCTTTCCATGCCACATTCAAAGCCGCTACGCCGGAGTTGTTATCATTGACGGCGGTTTTCAATTTTCTGATTTGTGTCGCCAATTCGCCTTTCGGCGCAAAGCCCGTTTCTTCTTCCAACTTCTCGATTTGCGCCAACATTTCTTCGCCCGCATTACACACATTTGCCGCGCCCTGCAAAACCAAAATTTTCATATTCGGCACGGGATAGCAGGGATACAGCGACATTTCCTCATCGTAGCCTTGCGACTCACCGGTTTTGACAAATTGATTCCAGACTGCATCTAACTTCTCCAATTCCTGAAAATAACGCTTCATTTGCGACGCATTTTCCGCCAACCCCTTTACGTCATCTACGCGCAGAGATGTTTTTTCGGTCAGGCGCAAAGTTCGATTTTCAAAAATATCTTTGGCTTTGTTTACATCGCCGCGACACAGATTATAATGCGCCGTCATGTAAGAATATTTGGCGAGCGTACTCTTTTCACAGGTCGATTTTGCCGCCGTAATATTTTCCATCTCAATGGTGTTAATCTCTTCGGTCTCCAAAAATTTCACCCACAGCGCATCCATGCTGTAGTAAGCCTTAATTTTTTTGCTCAAATCTTCCGCCTTCGCCTCGAAACCCTTGATACCTTCGATAATCGACGGCTTAACGGTCTTGATTTCATTCAGCAAATCCTCGGCAATATCTACGTCGCTTTGGCAAAAATCCGTATTGGCATTCATCAGCAAATACTTTGCGTAGTCCGCCGGTTCGTAAGCTTTATCGGGGCGCATCAACTCGCTCATATTGGAAATCTTATTGTTTTCCAAAAACTCTTTCCACGTCTCGTCGAAGTTGCCGCCCTGCGCGTCGGCATTTGCGGAAATGAGGAAAAAAGCGAGTAAGAAAAAGAAAGAAAAAAGATTGGTACGCATAAAATGTTGGTTGTTTGAATGTGTCTTTGTGAATATTCGTGCAAACATAACACGTTTTCAAAAAGAAAAAGTAACGCACTGCTTTCGGAAATTATTCTTTTACCCGGCGGAATAAGTACTATATAACAAAAATTCTTTTGAATTTTTGTTGTTTAAAAGTTTAGGCGTTTAGACGCCTTTAGCAGTTAAACGCCTAAACAAAAACATCGAAAGAACTAAAATAAACTTCTGTTACACGGTAATAAACAAAAAGCCGAAAATTTCGGAAAATGAACAGCCGCCCGCCGCTTTCGTTTTAATCCCGTATTTTCTAACCAAAAAACGGCAATGCGGTAAAATACGGGTCGAAAACTTTACGAAACTTTTGAAGATAAAACAGACGAAGGTATAAGGAAAAAAGGCAGGCATTCACATTTTCCGTGACACCCCTCTCTCCTCTCCTCTGACTCCTCTCTCCTAAAACACCGAGAGTAAAATCAATCTTCGCTACCGCCCCTTACATCTGACCGTAAAGCCACAAAAAAAATTATTATGGACTTAAATGGAAAAACCGCAATCATCACCGGCGCCAGCAGCGGTATCGGACGCGCAACTGCTAAAATGCTCGCCCGCGACGGCGCAAACGTGGTCTTAGCGGCAAGACGTGAAAAGGAACTGAAAGAACTGAAAAATGAAATCGAAAAGGACGGCGGCAAGGCTCTGGTCGTAGAAACGGATGTCACTAAACGCGACGACGTGAAAAACTTGTGGTCAAAAACCGAAGCCGAATACGGCACCTGTGACATCCTCGTCAACAACGCCGGCATCATGCCCTTGAGCTACATGAAAAACTTTCACGTGGACGAATGGCTGAAAACCGTGGACGTCAATCTGAACGGTGTACTGTACTGCATTGCCGAAATTATGCCCGCCATGATTAAGCAAAAAAGCGGTCACATCGTGAATATATCGAGCACGGCGGGGCGCGAAGTGATGAAGGGAAGCGCGGTTTATTCCGCCACAAAATTCGGAGTGCGCGCCCTGAGTGACGGGCTGCGCATGGAGCTGTCACCCGAGTTCGGCATCTTCGTGACCTGCATCGAACCCGGTGCCGTCGAGACGGAACTCACCGAAAGTATCACTGACAAAGAGCTGATGGAGGATTTCAAAGATATGTTTGCCGACTTAGACTTTTTGGATGCGGAAGATATTGCCAAAGCCATACATTACTCGGTCACGCAGGGCGACAAAGTGAATGTGGCGGAGTTGCAGGTGCGCCCGGTGGGGCAGGGATAAAAAATTGAAAAAGAGAGAAGGTGTCAGGTACGAGGTACTTCTTTTTTAAACCAAAGAGAATAACTTGAAATTTTTCGGTTTTTTGTCTAAGAAAGTACCCCGTACCTTCGACTCCGATTTTAGGTACGGGGTACTTCTTTGTCAGACAAAACGAAATATTTCGGTATTTCTCCGGTCTTTGCAAACAAAAGTACCTCGTACCTTTCTACCGAAAAAGTACAGCCGTGAGACTAAGCTCTCACGGCTGTTTTCTTTTTTCCTCCAAAAGCCTTTAACTTTACCCTAACCTCGCTGCTGTATGGAAAATTCATTTTCCGCTCATCTTCAACCGATTTAAAGTTTTTAGAAAGAAGGCACAAAAGCATTTTTATACGGAAAAACCGTAGAACGAAGCAGTCTAACGTCTAAAATCTAATATCTAACATCTCAAAAAAAAAGCATGAACCTACGCTACTTCTTCGCCCTCCTCGCCCTCTGCCTCGCCGGTCAAGTCGCCGCGCAGTGCCCCGGTTGCATCACCGATTTACCGCCGGATTTGCCCGCCGATACCGTTTATCTCGACAATCCCGAGCCGGGGCAGGTCGGTGTTTATTACGACCAAGACATCAGTTTTCGCCTGCCGCAAACGACGGCTGCCGTTGACCCCGACATTAGTCCGGCGCTCAATATCAGCAACATCGAAATTACCTCGGTGACGGGTCTGCCCCCGGGTTTGCAGTGGGAAGCGTCGCAACTCGACTTCGACACCGGCGACGGAGAGACCGACGGCTGCGTCAAATTTTGCGGCACCCCGCTGGTCTCCGACTCCTTTTACGTGCAAGTCACCGTCGATGCCTCCGTCCTCATCACGACGCAGGAAGCCTCTTTTGAAATCGGCTTTTACATCGCCCCCGCCGAGACGGCAACCGACGGATTTTCTATGACCGATAACGTAGATTGCGGCGAAGCGACCGTTTCTTTTACCAACAACATTCCCTCTAACGGCAACGACGGCGTGATGTACTTTTGGGATTTCGGCAACGGCACGACCTCTAACGCCGAAAACCCCGCCGACGTTACCTACTCCGAACCCGGCAGCTACGAGGTCAGTTACGAAGTCGTCATCGACACCCTCGGCTACTTTCTCACCGAAGTTGTCATTGCCGACGCGGGCTGCACCGACCTCATCGGCACGGCGGATTTTTACATCCGCATCTACGACCCGAGCGGCGCGGAAGTTTTCGCTTCCAATACCATCAGTAACGACCCGCCCGTGGTTTTTGCCGTGCCTTCGCTGCTTTTGACGGCGGGCACTTATTCGATAGAAGTCAAAGACGACGACCCTTTTCAGCAGGTCGATTGCGGTACGGTGACGTTTAATTTTGCGACGGAAGGCACGTTGTTTGACGGAGAATTAGCCGTAGATTTAGACATTGTAAATCCGACAAATACGGTCAGCTCGACCGGCACGGTGACGGTTTTTGCGGAGCCGGATGCGCCGCAAATTACACCCGCCGACCCCGAGCCGTTGTGCGCGGGCGAAACGATTACCCTGTCCGTCGCCGAATACGAAACCATCACTTGGTACGTCGATGATGAACTGATTCCGACGGCAACCGCCAACACTCTGGAAGTCGCCACAGCGGGCGTTTATTATGCGGTGTACACCTCGGCGGAAGGCTGCTCTGCGGCTTCCGCGACGACTGCCGTAGCGGTGCAGCCCGTCCCCGCCAATCCGTTTTTTGCTTTTAACGAAAACGAACTCTACGTCACCAATCCCGAAAATTTGCCCGACAATTACACGCTGCAATGGTTCTTCGACGGCGCACCCATCGAGGGCGCGGACGGTCTCGCCATCTGCATGGAAGCCTCGGGCGACTACGACCTCACGGTCACGGACACCGAAACCGGCTGCACGGCGACCCACAGCAACTTCCAGGTTTTCTTCCCGAACGAAGGCTGTGCGTCGAGTTTGCACAACATCTCGGTCAGCGGTCTGAATATTTACCCCAACCCGACAACCGGATTTTTGACTTTAGATTTACCGGATGCCGCCACGGAAACCGCCGTCATTTACGACCTGCGCGGCGCGATTTTGTGGCAGGGGGAAATCGACTTGCGCACCCCTTATACCTTCGACGTCTCTGATTTTGCGGAAGGAATTTATGTGTTGAAAATCAAGAGAAAGGGAGAGATTTATCGGGAGCGATTTGTGAAGCTTTGAGGATTTACGAATTACGATGTACGATTTACGAGGGGGCTGTCGGTAGCTTTTTTAGATTGTTGGTAATTGCTTAGGTGTCTGACGCTGATTTTTGGTAAAAGTCGAAAATATTGCAAATAAATATAAGGCTCAAGCGAAGAAAAGCGTCTGACACCGATGTTATGTTTAACGCCGGTGTCAGACACTTTTTTTCTGTCGGATTTCGGTATAACATGATTTTTTCAATACTTGCTTGAGTCAAGTGTCAGACACCTAAGTAATTACGAGTGTTGTTTTAATTTGAAATTGATTTCTTTGCAGGAAATACTTCGGTATGATTTATTCGTGTTTGTGGTTGGCGAAAATTATTCTTTCCTTTGAGGAAGTTTAGCAAATACACCTCATTAAAAAATAAATTGTGTAGACAGCCACCGGAATGAGCAACCCTCACTACCGAGTCAAACCAATCCGGCAAAAGTCGTACATCGTAAATCGTCCGCGACTGAAGTCGGGATTTCGCTACGCTCAATAAATCGTACATCACATTGGGTTTTCAGAGAATTTTAAAAGACGCTCTCGCAGTCAAGCAACGCATGTTGCAGGACGAAGAATTGCAGCAAAACATCGACAGGACGGTTGCTTTGCTCATTGACGTTTTTCGCGCCGGCGGAAAGGTGCTTTTCTGCGGAAACGGCGGCAGTGCGAGCGATGCTCAACATTTGGCAGCCGAATTTTCGGGGCGTTTTTTTATGGAGCGGGCACCGCTTTTTGCCGAGGCTTTGCACGTTAATACTTCGTTTTTGACGGCGGTCAGCAATGATTACGGCTACGAAGCGGCATACGCGCGGATGATACGCGCTGCGGGCAGAAAAGGGGATGTTTTGGTGGCAATTTCGACTTCCGGTAATTCACCGAATATTTTAAATGCCGTGGCTGCCGCTAAAGAATGCGGCATGACGGTCATCGGTATGACGGGAGAGACGGGCGGAAAATTGCGAGACCGTTGTGATATCTTGCTGTCCGTACCTTCGCAGGTAACGCCGCGCATTCAGGAAGGACATATTTTGCTGGGGCATGTGTTTTGTGAATTGACGGAGAGGGGGATTTTTGGAGAGGAAAAATGAATAAAAAAGCCGTAAAAAATCGTGATGGATTTTTTACGGCTTTTTTATTGAAATTGAGGAACGGCTGTCGTGAGAGACGCGTTTTCCCGCGTCTGTACCAAAGAAAAAAATCTGCCCAAATCCGCTAAATCCGCGAATCCATTGTGGCAAAGCGGGCAGAGACACACCTATCAACCTCCACCTACCACCCATCACCCAATTTTACCCTTGCACGTAAACCACAAACTTCTCCTCAAAATATTCCTCATCGAAAAAGTCGGAAATGACGTACACTTCCACGTATTGATTACCGGGCATTGCGGCGATTTCCGCATTGACGTTGCCGCCTTTTAAGGTAATCAATCCGTTGGGTACGCCGTGGCTTTGCTTGCGTTTGAGCAGCTTACGTGTCCACTCGTAGAGGCGGTCGAGGCGGGTGACGGCGCGGGCGAGTACGAAATCGAATTTGCGATTCAGCTCCTCGGCGCGGACGTGTTTAGCGACCGCGTTTTTCAATCCGATTTTATCAATAATTGAATTAGCGACGCGAATTTTTTTACCCGTTCCGTCCACCAGCGTAAATTTTGTTTCCGGAAAAAGAATCGCCAGCGGAATGCCCGGCAGACCGCCGCCCGTTCCCAAGTCCAGTATCTGTGCGCCGGGTTCAAACTGCACCATTTTCGCAATCGCCAGAGAATGCAAGATATGCCGCTCATACAAATTATCGATGTCCTTACGGCTGACGACGTTAATTTTCTCGTTCCATTCCCGATACAAAGGCAGCAGTTGCGCAAATTGTGCCTGCTGCACTTCCGTCAAATCGGGGAAGTATTTTAGTATGATTTCCATGCCGCAAAGGTAAGTAGGATTTACGATGTAAGATGTACGATGTACGAAAATTGCGAGACGAATTAAATTTACATTCCGGCAAAAAAAAAGCCCGTGAAGGGTATTCACGGGCGTAGGATAACGAATCTTACAATTCTTTAACCAAAACTTACACATTAAAGAATATTGCAATCTCTGTGCCAAGTATGGTATTTTTTCTTAATTTATTAAAAAATTTAATATTTGAAAATAAAAAAAGCGACTCGGCTATCCAAAGATAACCGAATCGCTTTTATTTCTTACAGAAAAATCATCAAGAAGCGGCAGCAAAAAGGTCAAGACCGGCAATCACTTTAAAGCACTTACCGTCCGACAACCACCAACTACCACCCATCAACTATTTTCTCTTGCCGCCGTTCAATTCCACCTGCAAAGTCTTCAACTCTTCCCATTTGCCGTCGGCAGCCAATTTAGCTTGTTCTGCCCAAGTGGCGGGTTTGTGCATTCTGAAACGCGGGCCTGCTGCGTCGAGTACGCCTTGTACTTTAGATTCTTTAGCCGTAGCCAAGTCTTTGAAAGTCACGATACCTGCTTCGTTCAGCAAACCGGCAATTTTCGGACCGATGCCTTCGATTTTTTTCAAATCGTCTGCTTTAGCCTTAGTCGCTGCTTTCTTAGTCGTCGTTTTTTTAGCTGCGGTTTTCTTCGCGGCTGCGGGCTTAGTCGTTGCTTTCTTAGCAGCGGTCTTTTTAGCCGCAGTTTTCTTTACGGGTGCATCGGCGACTTCATCGACTGCGATGACCGAGTTTTCGACACCTGCAAAGGGAGAAGCCACGTAAGCATCCGCTTGGTGGTCGTTCTCCCAGGCACCGTTAGCCGCCATGTAGCGGAACTCGTAGCGGTTGCCGGTCGGAATTTCAGCAACGGCTTTGAACTCGCCTTTTGCTGCTTTCATTTTGTAACCTGCTTCCCAGTTCCAGTCGTTAAAGTCGCCCAAAACGCGGACGTCTTTTGCGTCGATGGCATCGACGGGCAGGGTGAAAGTTACTTTACAAACAGATTTTGCTTTTTGATACTGCTTTTTCAACATAATGGTTGTGTGTTGTGATAAGACCGTGAGAGTCTTTTAAATGAGTCAAGATTGAAGTCGGATAAATTCCGTCTTTAAAGCTCATTTGTCAGCAAGACAGAATTTTATTCTTTGGAGAAGATTTGCGATGAGGAAATAAACACTTTCGTTTATTGAACCTCAATAAAGACGCGACTTTCAAGTTAAGTCACATCTATAAATTGAATTAGTGTAAAAAATACACTAATATTCAATTTTTATGCAAAACTATGGGTTATTTAGTTGAAAACCAAACTTTTACGTCATTTGTTCGTTAGCGAAATTTCGCACCACAAAATTTTATTCTGCAAGCGATTTTAATTCAACCAAGCCTTTAGAATAGTTGTCTGAAAATTCGACTATTTCCCGTTAAAATTTGCTCATCCCATTTTTAGCAAAATAATTTAAGGTTGTCGCAAATGATAAACATTTGCGTATTTGTATAAAATTTCTAAAAAAATTAACAAAAAAAAACTTCGCTGCAGCCTCAAAAGCCGCAACGAAGTTTTAATTTTCTCACCTCTCACCTCTCACCTCTCACCTCTCACCTCTCACCTCTCACCTCTCACCTCAAAGCAGGATACTCCCCCGGATTCGCCTCGTGCATCATCCCGTAAATTCTCTCAAAAATATCTTCCGCATTCGGCTTGCTGAAATAATCACCGTCGCTGCCGTAGGGCGGTCGATGCGGACGCGCCGCCAAAGTCTGCGGTTTGCTGTCCAAGTACTTGTAACCGTTTTGCTTTTCCAAAACCTCCTGCATCATGTAGGAAGTGCCGCCGCCGGGTACGTCTTCATCCAAAAACAGGACGCGGTTTGTCTTCTTAATGCTTTCCACAATGCGGCTTTCGAGGTCGAAAGGCAGCAGCGTTTGCACATCGATGAGTTCGACCGAAATGCCTTTTTTCTCCAACAGTTTAATGCCCGCTTTCGCAATGCGTACACACGAACCGTAAGTCACCAAAGTCACATCCGTACCCGCCTGTAGGACTTCCGGCACGCCCAAGGGCACCGTAAATTCGCCGATATTGACGGGTAATTCTTCTTTCAGACGGTAGCCGTTCAGACACTCGACGACGATAGCCGGGTCGTTGCTTTGCAGCAACGTATTGTACATGCCGGCGGCGCGGGTCATATCGCGGGGTACACACATATACATACCGCGCAGACTGTGAATCATCATACCCATCGGACTGCCCGAGTGCCAAATGCCTTCGAGGCGATGACCGCGGGTGCGAATAATCGCCGGTGCCGCCTGTTTGCCGCCGCTGCGGTAGCGCAGGGTCGCCAGGTCGTCGGTCAGCGGCTGCAGACCGTAGATGAGGTAATCAAGGTACTGAATTTCTGCAATCGGACGCAAACCGCGCATCGCCATACCGATGGCCTGCCCCATGATAGACCATTCACGGATGCCGGTATCGAAAACGCGACTTTCACCGTATTTTTCCTGCATTCCCGCAAAGCCCTGATTGACATCACCGATGTGCCCGACGTCTTCACCGAAAGCATAAATGCGCGGGTCGTTTTTGAGTTTGGCATCGAAAAAGGCGTTCAAAATTTCGTAGCCGTTTTTCTTTTTCGGCTTGTCGCCGTATTGCGCTTTGACAACGGGAATGCGCAGTGCCGACTTTTCGCCGGTATCGTATAAATCGCTGTGAAAATGTGCGTCGGCGGTCTCGTAATTTTTGCGAATTAGAGTCCGCAAATCCTTCATCGGTTCGTTTTCTTCACCGAGCAAATCGTAGCCGACCCGCTTCGCAATGCGCGTCAATTCGTGCATTTGCGGCGTGCGCAGATTCGTGAGTTTGCTGATGTATTCTTCTACCAAAGTCGGTTTCGAACTGTGCGCTTTGATGCGTTGCAGGATATTCAACAACTCTAACCGCTGCTCCTTATTCGGATTCATAAAAGCAGCCCAAGCACGGTCGCGGCATTCGCGCACGTATTTTTTCGCGTCGGTCTTGATTCTTTTGATGTCTTCTTCCGTCGCAATGCCTTCTTTAACCAGCCATTCGCCCATGACCTTGATGCAGTCGTGCTCTTTTTCCCAAGCCAATCGCTCGGCGGTTTTGTAGCGTTCGTGTGAGCCGGAGGTCGAGTGCCCCTGCGGTTGCGTCACCTCGTCGATATGCAGCAGGGCGGGAATGTGTGTGCGGCGCGTTTTCTCGACGGCGGTGCGGTAAACGTTGCGCAGGGCGGCG
Source organism: Saprospiraceae bacterium (assembly GCA_020629965.1). Taxonomy (GTDB): domain Bacteria; phylum Bacteroidota; class Bacteroidia; order Chitinophagales; family Saprospiraceae; genus JAHDCG01. Next base: position 14,912 of record JAHDCG010000057.1, read on the forward strand.
TAATCGTGAGCCTTTTCGTAGTAAATATCCATGCCCGTGCCGGAGTCATCAGAGGCGATTTGAAAACCTGCGAGGGCTTCGGAAATACTGGCTTTGGTGGTCTGAAATTCTTTGGGAACGGAAATGCCGTAGCCGTCGTCCCATACGTTGACCATCATCGGTACGCGCATCACGCAGGCAGCGTTGATGCTCTCCCAAAAGATACCTTCACTGGTGCTTGCGTCGCCGATGGTGACGAAGGTAACTTCATTTCCCGCGTCGGAAAAATCGGTATTTTTCAGTTTTTTGTTCTCCCGATATTTGCGCGAAGCGAGGGCGAGACCCAAGCCGCGCGCCATTTGTCCGGCGGTGCTGCTGATGCCGGCGGAGGTATTGGGCCGGTCGAGGTGGCTGATCCAATTGCCGTTGTCGTCGATGGAGCGCGTGGTAAAATGCCCCGTCATTTGTCTGCCTTTGGCGAAGGGGTCGTTGGCACTGTCGGCGTAGAGTTGAGCAAAAAGGTCTTCTACGTCGGCGATGCCGAGGGCGAGCATCAGCGTCTGGTCGCGGTAGTAGCCGCTGCGCCAGTCACCTTTGCGGTACTCACGGGCGAGGGCGACCTGCGGCACTTCTTTACCGTCGCCGGTAATTCCGAATTTGGCTTTACCCGTCAATACTTCTTTGCGGGCGGTCAGGCTTGCTTCGCGGCTGATACAACTCAACTTAAAATCTTCGAGTGCTTCTTCGGCAAACGATTGTTTTTTACTTTGCGAGAGAGTGGTGGTGAGGTCGATTTCTGTTCTGTCTTCCATGCGCGCGTGTAGATTTTAAGGTAAAATAAATTTTCGGTTCGGTTAGGCTGTCAAATAAAAAGGTTCGAGCGGTCGGGGGCGGCTTTTATTCCGAATAACAATAAAAAATCCGACTGAAAAGAATAAAAAGTAATATAAAATATAAATTCAGAATAAAATTTCTCGAAACTGTTTTGTATTTCTGCAAATATACATAAAATTTGGTGAATTTTAATCACGGGTGTTTTTGTTTTTTGGTTTTTGAACGGGATGCGAGTGAGGCGGGGTTATTTTAATAAATACGCGGGTGAGAGATTTTGTTTGCCGATTGGGAAATAAGCGGGAAATTTTGGTAGTTTTGTGAGGAAGTGGGGTTACGTGTTTTTTTAATCCGCAGAGGCGGGGATAGCCGGTATAAGGAACACTCTTACTTCAACCGAGTCCGTTTTGAGAAATATCAAACATGAAAATGCTGACATTTATAAATAAACATGAGTGGATATTTAAACTGATTTCAGCTTTAACTCTTGGCTTATTTCTTCTGTCGAAGTTAAGCATAATTGACTTGAATAAAGTTGATTACCGCTTAACGATGATAATCAGCTTTTCATTTATGTTACCGTTCTTGTGCTGTATAGTTGTTTATGCGAGCAAAACTTATTCTGTAAACGGCATCACTACCATGTTTAAAGGCATCAAAACTTGGACGATTTTCGTATTATTCTGTGCAATATTGGTTCATCAATTTTCCGACAGCCCCATTAAAGAAAATATTTTCAATGAGACAAATAAATCATTGATACGTTTTTTTATTAATGAAGTCGGAAGCATGACCCTACTGACTTTTTTCTTTTCTGCCTTTGCATTTGGTCAGGTATTTTTGATAAAGCAATCTTTTCAAGATAATTTGTAGAAATCGGAAACTTTATTTTCGGGTTAATTTGGGTATTTGGATTTAGGAAATAGTGTTTCCGGGTGGTTTTGTTCGAACCTGTTTTAAGTCTTCGATTATTACCGTTCTAAACTAAAAAAGAGCCGAGCGCACCCCGCACTCGGCTCTTCCTTTTTAAAACATCAATCTCAATTTTTGTTACAAAGAAAAACACTCCACCACCTTACAAACCAAAACGATATCATCTCCCACTTTTTCATTAAAACATACCTTAACAAAAGGGTCGTTTTCGCCTAAGTCATCGCCGTTGGCATCCGAGCCGAAGTCGTAAGTCGTTACGCTGCGGACTGCGTTGTCGTCCTGCAAATTTTGAGTGAAAAGCGTACCCTGCGTAATAAAACGAGAAGCAAACGGACGGTAGCACAAACGGTCGTGGGGTGCGGTGTACAGTCCGACTTGTGTTTCTTCCTGAAAAGTCGGTAGGTCGAACATCGTCAAGGTCGTATAGTAATTATTGCCCGCGCTGTTGTTGATGAACGGAATGTGGATTTTGTATTCGAGGTTATACAGCGTTTCAAAACTGAACAAGTCTGCATCCGGTACCGTGGTACGGATTTGCATCATCGGGCCGGAGGTGCTGTTAATCGGGTCGATGAAGTTGAGATTATTACCGTCGGTAAATTGCAAATTGTATGACTGCGAGGTCAAAAAGTCGAACTCTACGAGCTGACCGGGCTGACGTGCGTCGTCGTCGCAGTCGTCTTTGGCGTAAAATACGAGATTGTCCCAATCGCCTTGATTATCGACGTTGACGTAGCAGCCGGCGACAAATAAGTTGTCAAAAACCAAAGAGCCTTTGGAGTACGGGCCGGGGCAGGTATTGAGCAAATCACCGGTGCTGCCGCGATATAAATCGACATCGCCGCCGATAAAAGTGCCGTTGCCGATGTCGCAGGGATTTTCGACGCCTTGACCGAATTCCATATTAAGCACATCGCCGTTGACGGTAGATTGGGGACAGGAAACTGCGGAAGAATTAGTGTAAACGGAAGCCGTGCTGCCGAGGGTCAGCGAGCCGATAGTCTGCGAAAAGAAGGTACCGATGCGACTGACGCGCAGGTCTAAAGCAGTACGGTCGCTGCTGTCTTCCGTGACGGTTTCGGGCAGCGGGGCGGTATTTTCTTTTTGGCAAGCAGTGAAAAGCAAAGTAAAAGAAGCGATTACAAAGGGTAAAATTTTTCTCATGGTGAGAGTTTTTTTTTGGATTTAACAAAAGTATGCGCGGGGAGCAAAGGGGGGCAAACAGAGAAATATCGAAACGAGCTACACGGGCGTTTCGATACGTTGGATTTTCTTTTACGGAAAACAAAAAATGCGAGAAAGGAAGGTTGCGAGATACAAATATCGAAGTACTTATTCAGCAAATTTAGCGCAAATCTCGCCGTCAAACCGTTTTGAGCTGCGGTTACGCTTTAAATTACTTATTTGCAGGGAGGAGAAACGGACACCTAAAGCGGACAACAACCCGGAATCAAATTTATCGGCTATATTTGTGAAAAATTAAAACGCAAACATGGAAATACAGAACTTCAAAAAAAAGGTAGCTACTTACAAAACCATTCTCAAAAATACCCGCGCCTACCGCACCGTGTGGAAAGAGAAACTGCGCGATAAAATCATCAACAAGCTCACAGAAATTACCAATGAAGCCGAACTCGACGTAGAAATCACCACCAAGTCGGACTTTGAAAACCTCGAAGCGGTCATCCTTTCGCTCGGCGACGTAAAAAGCGGCATGTATCAAGAGGTCAGCGACAGCATCAAAAGGCACTTGATAAAACACAACGGCTCGTTGGTCTATCAGCAGCTTTTTAACGGCAAAGTGATGGTGGTAGTCAACTATCCTTTCATCGAAAATTACGGACAGCCGCACCCGCCCAAAACCATTGCCATTTACCGCCCCGACGAACTGCGCGAGCCGTTCTTCGTGCGCCACTTGGAGGTCCTGATGAATGAAATCACAAATTGGGAAGACTACGATGACGACGAGCCGAACCAGCGGATTGGGTTTAAAATGAATTTTCAGCAGCCGGCACCGGAGAGAGTCGAGGAGTGAGAATTTAGATATTAGATGTTAGATTTTAGACGTTAGATTTTAGACTGCTTTACGTCTCTGCTGACGTTAATTGAAAAAGCCGCTTTACCTTTAAAAGTAAAGCGGCTTTCGTGTATCATATCATACTCGGGGGCAAAAACCGTACCCCACCAACACCCACCACCAACCAACCATCAACTAACGTATTACGCCCACAGTCATATTCCCGTCGTAGTCACCTTTGATAATCGGAGACTGACGATTGCCCGTGTATTCGCGCACATTGCGTTCGATGAAGGTGTACAGTTCATCGACCGTGACGACTTTGTTTTTATCGGTATCCGCTTCGCCTTTCAGACCGCGGATGAGGAAGTGACTGAACACACCCTGGCGCAGACCGCTGCTTTCAAGGGATGTTTCTTCCGATTTTGAGGACATAATCAATGCCGTGCCCGCCGTCGCATTGGAGAGGGTTTTGTAATAATTGTTCAAAACGTTGCCCACGTTCGCGCTTTTCATCGCCAACAGGCTGCCCGAGTGACAGGCATCGGCGATGCACAGTTTGTATTTCGCGGGCGAGCGGCTGAATATTTCGCTCACCTCCTCGTGGTCTAAACGGTTGTTAAATCCGTCGAAGTCAATCGGAATAAACGCGCCTTTGAGACCGTGACCGCTGTAATATAACATCACCAAATCATTCGGACCGGCCTGACTGAAAATGTCTTCCATCGCGCCTTTGATTTTGACTTTGGTCGCGTCTTCGTCAATCAAAATACGAATTTGCGAATCGGAAAGCGCACCGCCTTCCGGGCTTTTGAGGAAAGAGTGCATGCGGTAAGCATCGTCGTCCGTATAGCGCAGGGCGGGCATGTGATTGTACGATGCCACACCGACGATGACCGCCCAGACTTTAGTTTTTGCCGCGTCGCGGATAGCGGATAAATCGACGGGTTTGCTTTCTTTGGTCGGTTCGGTTTTGGGTTTGCGCGGCTTGGGAGTTTGCACCACGACGGGTTTATCGGCGGGCGGATTCGGGTTGCGCTTGCTGACGTAGGTACCTTGCGTCCAGTAGCCGGCGACCTTTCTGCCGTCGCGCATGTGCAGCGTACCGAAGCCGTCGAAGCTGCCGAGTTTCCAGTTGCCGGTGTAGCGTTCGCCGTTGGCGTAGAGAACAGCGCCCTGACCGTGCGGCAGGTTGTTTTTGAACTTGCCGGTGTATTTGGCTTCGCCGTTTTTATAAATATAAACGCCCTGACCGTTGCGGCAATCGCCCTGCACGCAGCCTACTTGTCCTTTCTCGATGAAAGAAGAGCCGAAAAACTCGCCTTCGCGCCATTCGCCCGTCAGTTTGCTGTTGTCGGCGTAATAGACCGTTCCGTTGCCGTTACGCTGTCCGTCGGTGAAAGAACCGACGTATTTTGCGCCGTCGTTTTCGTAGAAAGAACCCCATCCGTCGGGTTTTCCGTCCGAAAATTGACCTTCGTAACGGGAGCCGTTGGGGTAGCCGAACACGCCCTGCCCGTCCTTACAGTTGCCCGAGATACAACCGGACTGAATATCGGTTTCCAAGGTTTCTTCCAGTTCCTCTTCAACGGCGGCGGTAATGAGGTTGCCGTTGTCATCGACGGGCTGACCTTTGAGCCATTTACCGGTGCGTTTGGTGCCGTCGGCGTAGATTTTTGTGCCGCGCCCCTGCGGGTAGCGGTGTTCCCATTCGCCTTGGTACTTGCTGCCGTCGGTGTAGTAGCAGACGCCGATACCGTGGATTTCACCGTTTTCAAATTCGCCGACATATTTCGCGCCGGAGGGGTAGAGATAAATGCCTTTTCCGTCTTGGCAGTCGCCGGAGGTGCATTGAGCGAATATATCGCCTGCGAAAAAAGAGAAGAAAAGGAAAACGAAAATCGATTTGTTCATAAGTGAGTGGTTTATGCGTTTATGGGTTTATTTGTTTATGCGGTGCGGCGGCTAAAGATTGATTTTTTTCGCCCGTTGTGTTTTGACACGTATCGTAACGCAGCGAATACCTTTATAAGTATGTGACGAAAAAGAAACCGGTTCACAAACCGTAATATTTTGATTTTTTATAATATTAACCGCAAATACCATGCAGGGTTTGCAAGCGAAAGCAAAAACAAGTCAAATTATTCAAACCGAAAACACACAAATAATTATACCTTTGCGGCGTGGCAAGAATACTCGGCATAGACTACGGCACGAAACGCACGGGATTGGCAACGACCGACCCGCTACAGATTATCGTCTCCGGACTGACGACCGTGGCTACGCAGGATTTGTGGCAGTGGTTGGAAAATTATTTTGCGGAAGAAGATATTGAAAAAGTAGTGCTCGGCGAGCCTTTGCACCACGATGATAAGCCCGCGCAGTTTCATCATCACGTGATTGGTTTGCAGCGTAAATTGGAAAAAGCATTTCCCGATACGGAAATTGTACTGTGGGATGAGCGTTTCAGTTCACAAGCCGCCAAGCAAGCCATTTTGCGCAGCGGAGCCAAGAAAAAGAAGCGACAGCAAAAGGATTTGGTGGATAAAATGAGCGCGACGTTGATTTTGCAGGATTATATGGAAAACAACGTTTGGTAATTGCCACACATATATATACGACAAACTCGAATTTCAAGACAAACATGATATTACCCGTTTATGCTTACGGTCAATCCGTACTGAAAGAGGTCGGCAAAGAAATTGATAAGGACTATCCGGAGTTGGAAAAACTCATCGCGGATATGTGGGAAACCATGTACCACGCGAGCGGAGTCGGTTTGGCGGCGCCGCAAATCGGGCGCAGTATTCGTTTGTTTGTCATCGACACGGTGCAGATGATGGAAGAGGGGAAAGAAGACGAGGGCATCAAGCAGGTTTTTATCAATGCGGAAAAAATCGAGGAAGGCGGCGAACCGTGGTCTTACGAAGAAGGCTGTCTCAGCATTCCGAATGTGCGCGGTGATGTTTCGCGCCCCGCGCAAATCAAACTGCGGTGGTCGGATGAAAACTTTACGCAGCACGAGCAGGTTTTTACCGGTTTGAATGCCCGCGTTATTCAGCATGAATACGACCATACGGACGGGGTATTGTTTACCGAACTTTTAAAGCCGGTAAAAAGACGTATGGTTAAGCGCAAATTGGAAAATATCAAGAAAGGAAAAGCGAGCGCGGATTACAGGTTGAAATTTGTCCGTTAATAAAACATCCGTTTTTTTTTGCATAAATTGAACCAATAAGCGTGACTTTGCGTAAGTATGACTGTCACAAAAATCCCGTTCAGTGCAAAATTTATTATAATTTGGCGGAATAAAAAACGAACAAGAAACGGTTGAATCCGTTCTGATATTGAATTACGCAGAAAAAAACAGTCTTGAAAAGGCTAATTTCTGTTGTTAAGGCAGAAAAACACCTCTTAATATTTGTGACAAGCCAAATGTTTGATACATTTGCGCATTAGAAGTTATAATATTAGGGTAATTTCTAATACGCAGAGTAGCTCGGAGTTATTCTGTTCATCATTTTTTTTCATCATCAAAGTCAAAACCCTATGACTACAAGAAATTTTTATACACTTTTTGCTTGCGTTTGCCTGAGCCTCTGGGGTCTCACCGCAACCGCTCAGGACGACGCTTCTTCCTCTTACACTTACACGCCCAAACACATGTGGGAAGTAGGTGTTAATGCAGGTTATGTTTTCAACGCCGGTGACATCGATGCCGGTGCAGGTTTCGGAGCAGGTCTGCACGCACGTTTTCCTTTAGATTACGTTTTTTCCATTCGTTTGGGAGCTTCTTACACCGGTTTTAACGGTGAACGTGATGTAACCGCGATAGGTCCGATTGACGTACAATCCTACGAAGCCAGTTCTCTCAACGGTTCAGGTGTAGTTGTAATGTCTCTCAGTAACTTACGTTGGGACAAATCAACCGCCGAAAAGAAAACCAATCTCTACGTTTACGGTGGTGTCGGTGCCGGTCTTTTGAGCGGCGAAGCTACACGCGGTGACGGTACAGTAAATTCTATCCTGCGTGGGAGAAATGTAGATGTCGATGAGTCGGCAGTCATTGGTTACGGTATCGTAGGCGGTGGTATTGCATTTAAAATCAGCCCGAAATTCAACATCGGTATCGACCACCAGGTTAACGTTGGTGTAGGTCCCGAATCTGATTACATGGACGGTTATGCTAACCAGCTGAACGACCAGACTTCTTACCGTGACATTCTGCAATACTCTCGTTTGATGTTGAACTTCAACATCGGCAGCGCAGACGAAAAATCAGAGCCTCTCTACTGGATTAACCCGATGGAAGGCGTAGCTAAAAATCTCGAAGATTTGAACGCTCGTCCGGTATTTGATTTGACCGATACAGACGGTGACGGTGTCATCGACATGATTGACCAAGAGAAAGATACTCCTGCCAATGCAGCAGTCGATACACGCGGTATGGCACTCGACAGCGACGGTGACGGTATCAAAGATTACGAAGACCAAGAGCCTTACTCACAACCCGGCTACTCTGTGGACGGTAAAGGTGTGGCACAGACTCCTAAGTTCGTAACTCAAGACGACATAAACCGCTCTATCGACGAAGCGTTGAAAAACTACCAGCCTATCGGCGGCGGCGGCATGTCTGATTGGTTCTTACCGATGATTCACTTTAACAACGACAGCTACAGCATCCGTTACACGGATTACGGTGCGTTGAAAAATGTGGCTACCGTTTTGAAAAATAACCCTTCCGCGCGTATCGTAGTGAAAGGTTACACGGACAAAACCGCAAGCGACAGCTACAATACGAAGTTGTCTTACAACCGTGCGAAGTCTGCTATCGAGCACTTGGTACAAAACTACGGCATCTCTCGTGACCGTTTGATTTTGAACTACGGCGGCGAAGAAATGACCCTCGTACCACAGTCAGGCAGCAGCTTGATGAACCGTCGTGTAGAGTTTTCTGTTGCTGACGGCAGCGAAAGCGAAATGGCGGAGCCGGCAGGTCGCGCAGGTAAAGGTACATTCGGCGGCAGCAGAAATGCAGGCTACTAAGATTGAAACTTTTGCTTCATGCAAGAATAAAAATAGTCCCGTACTCAACGAGTGCGGGACTATTTTTTTTGGGTTTGTTTAAAGGTTTAGGTGTTTAATCGTTTAAATGCTTTCAACAATTAAACGGTTAAACCCCTAAACTCTTAAACAACAAAAATTCCTTCGAGTTTTTGTTGTAGTGTATCAGGCTTTCCGAACTTCGCTCTCCGATTTGAGAACCTTGCCGCCGTCTTCCTGTTCGATATACAAAGCCTTGTTGCCGGACTCGCCGTCGCGCGTGACCTCGTTGCCTTCAATGGTTTTGGTGACTTTTTTGGTATAGGTTTCTACAACTTTGCCCGTTGCCGTGCCGTTGCCCCAATCCCATTCTACTTTGCTTCCTTCTTTAATCATGATTTTAAAAATTTTTGGTTAGAAAAAATTGTTCATAGCTTTAAAACCGAGGGCGGCTTTTTGTTTAACATTTAACTCACTTTCATCATGACCGACACCCGAAAACTTATCTTTGCCAATATCACCGCGTTTGTGCTGATGATTTTATTCAACGGTCTTGCCAACGGATTGCCGCTCAACGGCTACACGACCGGCGAACTCTCCGATATGTACCCCAACCTTTTCGTACCGGCGGGTTTGACTTTCGGTATCTGGGGCGTTATTTATACTTTGCTGCTGATTTTTGTCGGCACGCAAATTCATTATTTGATTAAAAAAAATGCCGACCACCCTGCCGCGCAATTTGTGCCGCGCATCGGTTGGTATTTTGCCGTGAACGGCATCGCAAATGCGACTTGGATAGTCGTATGGCATTATCAGTTGCCGGTCGTTGCCCTCGGTATTATGTTGATTATTTTGTGGAGCTTGATTCGCATTTATCAACAACTCGGCATCGGCAGAGAGCAAGTTTCGACCGGCGTTAAATTGACAGCACACGTTCCGTTTTCGATTTATTTAGCTTGGATTTGCGTAGCGACGATTGCGAATGTGACTACGGTTTTGGTAGATTTGGGCTATACGGGCGGCGAAAATCCCGAAATTTATGCCGTCACCATGATATTCGTTGCCGGGCTGTTGGGTTTGTGGTTTCTGTTTATTCGCAAAGACTATGCTTACGCAGCGGTCATCGTGTGGGCAACTTACGGCATTTGGTTGAAGCGCATCAACACAGAGCCGGTCGTCGAAAGCGTGGCATACAGCGGACTGACGGCAGCAATCGTAGTCGGAGTTTCCGCGATTATTTGGGCAATATTCAGAAGTGTAAAATTTGGCAAATAATATGTTAATCCGGCTTCATTCGTTGCGCGGGCGACACGTTCGCGGTAAATTGCGTAAAACCGAAAGATTATGCCGCAAACGCTCACACTTTACCTGTTTGAATTTACTCTGCTCGTTTCCGTTTTTTATTTTTTTTTGAAATTTCTCTCGCAAGATAGCCCCGGTGTCTTTTGGTACATACCGCTTGGTTTGACCTGCTGCGCTTTGTTGCCGCTGTTAAATATTTTTCCGCAAGACTTTTCGAATACAGCTCAAACGGCAATCGGTACGGTAGAAATTTTACCGATGTCCGTCACCTACTCCGGCAATCCGGTACTGACGGTACGCGATATTTTCGGACTGATTTACCTCTGCGGTTTTGCTTACTTGCTTTTAAAAAAAACGGACAGACTGCAAAATTTTTCTGCGGCGAAAGACCCCGACCTCCCCTACCCTTCCCGCATGTTATCCTTCGGAAAAGCATTTTACGGCGAAGGCAATCAAAGCGCGAAATTGGCTTATCGCCTCGACACATTTCCGATTTTACTTACTGAATTACTCACTCTGATTTTCTGGTTTCATCCCGTCGTATTTTTGCTGCATAAAAAATATAAAACCCTTTTTGCCGAAAAGGCGCCGCCCCTTTCTCGAAATACAAAAGCAGGTCGAATGTTCGGTCGTTTTTTCCTGCTGCTCGTGCTGCTGACCGGCACATCTTTCACGCAAAAAAATATCCTTCAACCGCATTTGCAAGGCATTGACAAAAAAATAAACGCTCACGCCGACGCGGTACTGTACGATTGGGAAAAAGCGCAAAAAGGCACCGTCCTCGATTGGGGAGAAACGGAACTCGCCGTCGTCAACACCCGCCCCCGACAAAATTTGCTGCCGCGCTACGAAGTGCGCATGATGAACCGCCCGTTTTTTAATGAAATTAAAGACGAAGATTTCAGGCTGTACAAAGACGGCGAAAAACAACGCATCATTCACGCCGAAGCTCTGATTAGTGCGCCCGATTTTGAGAAGCCGCTACACGCCGTCGGCAGCACGGAAATTACGAAATACCTTAATGCTGTTTCCGCGAAGCGGGAAATGACCGTTTTGCTCAAATTTCAATCGGAAAATCAGGAAGAATGGTTTGCCGCCTTTGCGGTCACGCGCTACGCCAAACTGTACCTCGACCACCCGGGTATCCAAGCATTTACGGGGCAGGCACAGATTGCTGCGTATAAATTGGACGCCGAAAAACCGCTGTACAAAAACGAAGAAGTCATTCTCGGCAACGTCAAAGAGGAAATGATTTACGAGATAAAATGGGGCGAAATGCGCGTGCTGTTGGAAAAAATCGCCAACCCCAACGTGTGGAACGGTCGCTTGGAAATTGATTACGATGACTTCGCTGAAATGCACGGCAGCTCCGTCAGTATTCTGAAAAACGGCGAGTCGCAATTGCTGCAAAATTTTCAAATCGATAAATTCGACCCGACGGATGAAGTAAAATATCCGCGCCGCTTTTACAATTATGCGGACGAAAATTTTAAGGAAAAATACGAGTCCGTCATTCCCGAAAAACTGTTGGCAGAGTACAATCCCGGGGCGGGCTACTATCTGCGCGGCGAAACGGAAGACATAAACTTCGAAGCCTACATCCGCATCATCGACCCTTACGACCCGTATCGCGCCGAAAAATACGCGGCCATGCACAGCAACGACCCGGCGGAATTTACCTATCAAGTCATCAATTTTCCCGGTAAAAAAACGGTGCTGAAAACCGACACCTTGCAGGCGGATAATCAGGCTTTCGTCAAGATGTACGACGACCGCAGCCGCTACGAAATCATTCACGTACCGAATTTTCAGACCAACCTGCGCCTGCTCACCGCCGACAATTTTATATGGTGGGAAAAAGAAACGGAACGCAAAAAACGCCGCCCCGACTTTTGGCGACTACCCGAGTACATCGACTACATCGGGCAGCCGACCGCCCTGCTGTGGGGAGACTTATTTGCCAATCCAAACAGTCCCGTGCTGACACGCGCCGACGTGAGCGACAACGCCCGCAGGGCTTTACGCTTGCAAATCGGCGAGAAAAGAATCTTCCCCCAGCGTTTTGAGATGCTCGTGCGGCGCGGAGAGGAAGAACCCGAAATCTTCCAAATCGAGCGCGATAACCGCGAATATCTGCTGCCCGACTTGTCGGAAATCGAAACCGAAACGAGCATTTATTTTCAAAAAATAACGTTGGAAAGCGAAGGTCGGGAAATGTTTCTGCCGGTGACTTTTGCTTTTCATATCGGCAAAGAACAAGAGGAATTTACGCTGAAAATCGAAGAAACCGGCGGCGGCACTGAAAGTGATACCCTGCGGAACGAACGCGACAACTATTATTTTGCTTACAAAAATTACGCACTGCAAGACATTATCGCCGACCTGGCGGGCTACAAAAGACACTACGTTCGCACCTTCGGTGAAGCGAAAAATCCGGTGCTGAATGTAGAGTATGTTTCCGAAAAAATTAACACACAAAACGGCATTTATCGGTTAATTTTAGAACTGCGCCGCAAATATCGTTTCTCCTACCAGGACAAATTCGAGACCCGCTCTTCGTACCGTTTGGGGTTGGGTTCGGAACGCAAGTTAGACAACTTCATCGTCTCGGCGGCAGCCGCGAAAAATGCTTCGGACGACTATATGCAGGAGGGCGAAACGGCAATCTTGGAAACGGCAACCTTGTCCGATTTAGCGCAGTTTATCGAAAAGAAATTCAACGTTTATATATACGTTGTCGCCGGAAAATACGACGAGGCTTTTTATTTTTCCCTCGACATTTCTTCGCTCGCCGCCCTGACCGCACAACTCGAAACGGACTACGGTCTGCAACTCATTCACGGCAACTATCCCGTGCGCTTTTTGGATGTTACTTTTTTGTAGCGGAGAGTGAAGAGTAGAGAGCGAAGAGCAAAGACAAGGCGGCTCTCTGCTCTTCACTCTCTACTCTCTACTCTCCACTCCTCACAAACCTTACAATATTCCTAAATCCCTAAATCCACCGACAAAAAGTAAAACTTTCGTCAATCGTATGCGTTGATTCAAAAGAATATTTCGTTGCAAAGGAGAGAAATCTTATCTTTGCGGCAGATTTTAACTCTTAATCGAAAAAGTATAGAATTACCGAAACCGCCTGTAGTTGGTTTGAAATTTTCGCGGAGATGCAGTAGTTTATTTTGATACTTCGCACAGACTTTTTCAAAAAATAATTATTTTATGGCAGCGACAGTTGACACAAAATTACCTTACAAAGTTAAGGACATCAGCCTGGCGGCTTGGGGACGTAAAGAAATTACATTGGCAGAGGCGGAAATGCCCGGCCTGATGTCTTTGCGCGAAGAATTCGGTGACAGTAAACCCCTCAAAGGTGCGCGCATCGCAGGTTGTTTGCACATGACCATTCAGACGGCGGTTTTGATTGAAACCCTCGTCGAGTTGGGTGCGGAAGTGACCTGGTCTTCTTGTAACATTTTCTCTACGCAAGACCACGCAGCGGCGGCGATTGCAGCGGCGGGCGTTCCCGTTTTTGCATGGAAAGGCTTGACCGAAGAAGAATTTAACTGGTGCATCGAGCAGACTTTGCACGCATTTGAAGGCGGTCAGCCTTTGAATATGATTTTGGACGACGGCGGTGATTTGACTAACATGGTTTTGGATGAATATCCGGAATTGGTGGACGGTATCCGCGGTCTTTCGGAAGAAACGACAACGGGTGTACACCGCCTGTACGAGCGGATGCGCGCGGGCACTTTGACGATGCCGGCGATTAACATCAATGACTCGGTAACGAAGTCAAAATTTGATAATAAATACGGTTGTAAAGAGTCTTGCGTGGATGCTATCCGCCGTGCGACCGACCTGATGATTGCGGGTAAAGTAGCGGTTGTGGCAGGCTACGGTGACGTAGGTAAAGGCTCTGCGGCTTCTTTGCGCGGTGCGGGTGCACGTGTAATCGTGACCGAAATCGACCCGATTTGTGCTTTGCAGGCGGCGATGGACGGTTTCCGCGTGACGACGATGGCGAAGGCTATTCCGGAAGCAAATATCATCGTGACCGCAACGGGCAACAAAGATATTTTGACGGAAGAACACTTCCGCGCAATGAAAGATAAAGCGGTAGTTTGTAACATCGGTCACTTCGATAATGAAATCGATATGGCTTGGTTGAACAAAAATTACGGCGACACCAAAGATGTCATCAAACCACAAGTGGACATGTACACCATCGACGGCAAAGACGTGATTGTCTTGGCGGAAGGTCGTCTGGTGAACTTGGGCTGTGCGACGGGTCACCCGTCATTCGTGATGTCAAACTCCTTTACCAATCAGGTTTTGGCACAGTTGGAACTTTGGGAAAACAGCGATAAATACGAAAACAAAGTTTACATGCTGCCGAAACACTTGGATGAGAAAGTAGCACGTTTGCACTTGTCTAAAATCGGTGTGGAGCTGGAAACTTTACGCAAAGACCAAGCAGATTACATCGGTGTGGCGCAGGAAGGACCGTACAAGCCGGAGTACTACCGTTACTAATATTAGTTGCCGGTTGACCGTTGTCGGTTGCCGGGCTGCTTTTCGCTGAAGTCAGCGATATGATATTGAAGAAGCCTTTTGTTCTATTGCAGGACGAGAGGCTTTTTCTTTTCCCGATTTTAACGAACATGATTGAATTGACTCGTGCCGCCGGCGTTTGGATGTCGGTAAAATAAAACACCCGCTGCAAGCAAACTCGCAGCGGGTGTTTTATTTTTTGTACCGTTCGTCTATTCTTTTATGATTTTTTGTACGAAACGACCTTCGGCGTTGGTTAAGTTGATGAAGTAAATACCTTTGGCGAGGTCTGTCAGATTAAGCATCTGTGAACCGGTAAAAACCGTTTCCTGTAAGCTGCGTCCCGTTAAATCGGTGAGGCGCAGATTGGTTTCGGTGTTGTTTTCGAGGGTGATATTTACTTGGTTATTAACGGGATTGGGGGCGATGGTGACGCCTTGTAATTCGTTGATATTTTTGTTGGAAAGGATAAACGGAAGATTGCCGCGACCCGCTTGAATGACTTCTTTTGTTTCCGGGTCTTGCAAAATAACCGTCACTTCCAACGGATAATTCCAGTCCTCATCAACCTCAAAATAATCTGTCAGGTATAGAAAACCTCCTTCGTTTGCAGGGATTGTCACCGTAGCTTGGTCGGTAAATAGTTGCTTCCGAAAAACATCGTAATGCACATCTTCACCGTTAGGAGCATCGTAATTTACGACCGGTTCGGAAAGAGCGACAAAGAGACTGACTTCTCCGACCGTATTATTTTCTGTTACTTCGATTTCAAAAGCACCATAGGGATTTTCATCATCTAACTGCTGATCGACTCCTGTATTTATTGTAAACGGTACTGTCTCCCCGAGCTGACTTTCAATAATTTCCGCGTTACCGTAATTAGTCGAAGCAGGCAAAACCTCACCTTGAATTACCAATCTCGGCGTGCCGCCGTAAATGCCGTAAAAGTTAGTGCGGTCGTCGTTTTCTTCGGGATTGTTATTATGCAAAACACAATCGGAATACGGCGCACTCGGGTGAATAGCCAAATGAAGCACACTCGGCGACTCACCGTCGGTAAAGTTGTTCAAATTAGCGTAAAACCCCGGATTACGACTTGCACAAATACCGCAGCGGGTGTTCGTGAAGTGTTCGATGATGACTTTCTTTTCCGATTGTGCGGAAACTGCAGTCAAACCGCATAAAAAGAAGATAAAAGCAAAAAAAGGTAATTTTTTCAGCATGAGATTTTGATTTTGAAGAAGTACGAAACCGACCGAACAAGCCGGCGATTTTTTGATTTAAGTTACATCAACAAGTACGCCGTAAACGGGCTTTCGGTTTACTCTGCGCAGCTAAATCAAATACGGATGTCGTGCGGCGGTCAAGTCATTAAACCCCGCGATAACAGGGTATTTTCATTAAAAAACATCATAATCCGCTGCAATATACGCATCTTCGCGGTCGTAAACTCTATCCTGTTTTTTTTGAAAAAAACAAATATGCAAGCCAAAATCACACCAACTGCTTTTTTACTTTTTGCCTGTCTGCTGCTGACTTCCTGCGTCGGCAAAAAGAAATACATGGACGCGCTCGGAGCAAGTTTTTCCTGCGCCGAACGCGAAACGCAGCTCACCAAAAGACTCGACAATACCAACGTGCAAATCCGCCAACTGACCCGCGAAAACGACCTGCTGGAAAAGCGCATCAATCAATTAGAATCGGAAAAAGCGGCACAAAAAGACGAAATTATCGGTCTGCGTTCCCAAGTCGATGACATCACGGGTCGCGCCATGAGCGAACAAGCCCGCCTCGACAAAGCCCTGCAAAATAAAGCCGCCGAACTCGAAAAGCGCGAAAAAGTGCTTAACGCCATGCAAACCCTGCGCGAGCAAAACGACGCGGCAGTCACCGACATTCAATTCAAAATTTTTCAGGTCGTCGGCAGTTTTGCGGATGATGAACTGAAAATCGAACAGCGCGACGGTAAGGTCGTCATTTCGGTTTTTGATAAAGTTATGTTTAATAAAAATCAAACCCGCATTCGCTCACGCGGTAAAGAACTGCTCGAAGCCATCGCCGGCGTAGCCGCCACCCGTCCCGAGTTGGGCATCACGGTCACGGGTCACTCCCCGAGTCGCGGCAGCTACGGCAACGCCTGGGAGTTCTCGGCGATGCGCGCCGCCGCCGTCGCCGGTGAATTAACCAACAAACACGGCATCGCTCCTACCCGACTCACCGCCGCCGGTCGCGCCGACTCCGAGCCGCGTTACGGCAACACGGAAGACCCCGAAAATCTGCGCACGGAAATTACTTTTACACCGCGCTTTCAAGAAATTTATCGGGTGCTTAAGAACGGTTGACAGTTGACAGTTGACAGTTGACAGTTGACAGTTGAACCAAAGTCCTTCCGTTTATTTTAAGTTCTGTTAAATCGATAAAATTTTCACATAACACAAAACTTATTTCTCAATCAAAAAGCACACATCTCAACACAAAAGACTAAAGGTAAGTAACAAAACGAAACCTACTGCTGTGTTTTTTTTTAGTTTCTGACGGTTTTCTTTCGTCATGGGTCGCGTAGATTTTACGAAGTAAAATCCAAATCATAACCAATCATAAGAATCATAAAAATCAGGTTCAAAAAAAAGTATCAGCAACTAATAAATCTTTGCACTACGGGCAACCGACAACCGTCAACTGACAACGAATGACCATCCAACTCACCAACATAGCAAAAAAATACCGCCGCGAGTGGATATTCAAAAAGGTCGATTACACCTTTGAGGCAGGTAAAAAGTACGCGATAGCGGGACACAACGGCTCGGGAAAATCTACGCTGACGGGCGTACTGACGGGCTTTTTGACGCCGACCAAAGGCAAGATAACTTACACCGAAAACGGCGAAAAAGTGAATATCGACGAGGTGTACAGCCGCTTAGCGATTGCCGCGCCTTACGTCGATTTGATTGAGGAATTTACGCTGCGCGAAGCGGTGCATTTTCACAAACAGTTTAAACCCTTAACGGCGGGCATCGACGAGAAAGAACTGTTGGAATTATTAAATTTGCAAGGCTCGGAAGATAAGGAAATCCGCAATTTTTCTTCGGGAATGAAGCAAAGACTGAAGCTCGCTCTCGCCATCTGCTCGGATGTGCCGTTGGTATTTTTGGACGAACCGACGACCAATTTAGACCGCGCGGGCGTGGCTTGGTACTTGGATTTAATTAAGAATTACGAGAAAGGAAAAACGATGATTATTGCCTCGAATGTAGCGGAAGACTTTGATTTTTGCGACGCAAGACTGGATATTACAAACTATAAATAGACGCCGGATCAGAAACAATTCAAACAAACTCAAACCACTCAAACCTTTCCTATACCAACCTACCACTTTGCGTCTTCATCGCATTCACCAAATTTTTATGCTGCTGCAAAACCTGTTGCGCGACTTGATGCAGGTGTTCAAAATTTCCGACGAGCATTTGCACATCCATCGGCATTTCTTCCAATTTTTTGCGTTTGTGGCAGTGGCAAGTATATAAGGAGTCCACGACCGCTTGTAGTTCTTCTACCTGATTGCTCAATTCTTCCAACTTAGAGTCCGCCTCGCTGACTTGGCTGTTATTAAAAATGACGGCGATTTTTCCGTCTTTTTCGGCGGCGGCTTTAAGATCGCGTTTGGTGAGGTCGATAATGGAAATACCGAAAAGCTGAGAGATTTTCAGCAGATTGCAAATTTTCGGCTCGGCGGTGCCTTTTTCGTAGCTGGCAATGTTGCCGCGATTCAGTCCGACTTTGGTCGCCAACTCTTCTTGACTCCAGCTCATTTGCTTTCGCAAAAGGCGAATATTATCTGCGAGATATATCGGATTTGAATTTTGCTGCACGCCGTTCATAATCGTTGCTGTTAGTTTCTTACCTGTACTTAGCGCCGGTAAAATATCTTCTTGAATTTAATTTTTAAGCGGTTAGTATTCTTAGGTTACTCGGTTATTTATAAGGTGTATTGTGACTGAAAGCGAAAAAAAAACACCGTAGTCCGTTTTATTGTTCGCCTCAATTGATATTTTTTCCGATTTATTTTACAAACGAAAAAATAATTAGCGATTTTCGATAAAAATATTGACAATCACGGATAAACGGCTTTCATTCTACGATTAAACTCCCATAAAGGTACGGCTTTGTAAATAAAAAGCACAATTTCATACCCGGTTTTTGGGAGCGAATGTTGAAAAATGACACTTTTTTTGTTAAAAAATCCCTAATTCTCTTAACACTCGATAGAAAATGATAAAAATATTTGCATAATTCAATTTATCTCCGTAATTTTGTGAATATAAATTACAAAGCAAGCAATATCACTCGATTTTTCGCGTTTTGTAAGTGTCTTTTAAAAATAACCGAAGGCGCGTTTTTACACACTATAAAAGGTAAATTGATAATAAAATTTACATTTTCACAAAAACGACACCTTTCTAAAATATATTCCGACTATGTTGACAAGTAAAGAAATTCACGAAAAACTGACGAAAATAAACAGTTCATTACGCGCATTCGCGATGAGCCTGACGGGTAATCGCGTCGATGCCGATGACCTCTACCAAGACACCGCATTGCGGATTATGTCAAACGCGGATAAATTTCGCGTCGGTACGAATTTCAAAGCATGGTCGGTAACGATTATGCGGAACATTTTCATCAATAATTACCGCAAAAAAATGCGTCGCGGAGTATTGTTAGACCAAACGCCTAACAATTACTACATCAACAGCGGCGAGGGCACCATCGAAAACGACGGTCCTACCAACAGCGGCTACAAAGAGCTGCTCGATATGGTAGAAACACTGCCCGAAGATTTCAAACGCCCGTTTTGGATGGCATACCGAGGCTATAAGTACGACGAAATCGCCGAGCAATTAGATGCACCTTTGGGTACGATTAAAAGCCGCATTTTCTTCGCACGCCGCAAGCTGCAAAAAATGTATGAGCAGGCACACCGCGTAGCGAATGCCGCGTAATCACGGATGCCCGTAAAACCAAAAATCCCGCTTTGACAACTTGTGTCAAAGCGGGATTTTTTATACACGCCGGGCAAAGGGCAACCGTCAACCGACAACTATTTCTCTTTCGTAAATTCCGAATAAATATTTCCTTTTGCCACTTCTTTCAGCACGTGGCGTACCGTTCCCGTCAGTTTTGCGGGCAGGTTATTCAAGTCAAACCAGGCGGCCTGCTTAAATTTTTCCGGTTCGCGGCTGTGCGGAAATCCGTCGTAAGCCGTCGCTTTGAAATACAAGGTGATGCGGTGTTTCTTTCCGTAATGTTTGTGCAAGACGTGAGCTAAACGCAGGTTTGACTCCTGCAAGATAATCCCCGCTTCTTCGATACTTTCCCGGATGAGGGTGCGGCGGGCGTGTTCGTCTTTTTCAATCGTACCGCCGACCAAAGAAAGATTACCGCCGTTTTTTTTGGTTTGGTGCAGGAGCAAAATGCGTTCTCTGCTGAAAAGGAGCAGCCGGACTTTAAGTGTGATTTTATGTTTTGCCATAAGTTGATTGTTCGTTTTACTGTAAGTATCGGGCGTCTGATTTTGTTTACTCTCCTACGGGATAAAGACCCGCTAAGATACAAAAATGCTCCGTTCGCGGCTTGCGATACGGAGCATTTTCAAGTCGAGCAAAAGACGGAAAATTTTTAATTCATTCCGCCTTTTTCCTTCTCGTATTTCTGCAAATAATCCTGCACGATGTCGCCCAAAATATCTTTGAGGTACATCTTTTGCGATTTTGCGATTTTTTTCAGCTTTTCCACTTTCGCTTTTTCAAAAACAAAAGTCACGCGTTTGCGCTTTTCGTAGCTGACCTCCGCCTCGCCGCCTTCCAGAGTGCGACGTATCAGCGCGTCCAAACCCGTGACCGGGCGGCGTTGTTTGCGCTTGCGTTCGGGGCTGTGTGCCGGTTCGCTGCTTTTTGTGTTCTTGGTCTTAAATTCTGCCCTTTTCTCCTCAATCGTTTCCTGCAGCGCATCTTCAAATAAAGAATCCAAATCCGAAGTAAAATTTTTGCTGCCGCGACTGCGCTTCTTTTTCTTAGCCGTCGGCGGTTCCGTTTTCACTTCCACTTCGGTTTTTACCAACAGCGGCGACTCTTCCTTGAGGTTGCCGCCCTCGGAAAATCCGAATAAACTCTCTAAACCGTCCGTAAATCTTTTCTTGCTCAATTTCCTCTGAATTTATAAAATAACGGAGATAGAATCTTGTGTATAAAATACCGCCCGCAGCCGACCGGTCTTTTTACTATCCGACTTTTTCGGGCACTTTTTGTTCCGTGCGCTGTAAGATTTCTTTACACAAACTCAAATAATCCTTTGCACCCGGACTGCTTTTATTGTAAGAAAAAATATCCTTCCGTTGTGCCGGTGCCTCCGCAAGAGCGACATTATCGCGGATTAAAGTATCGAAAACCTTCTCTCCGAAAAATTTGCGAATGGTATCGACCACATCGCGGTTCAAAATTTTACGGTTGTCGTACATCGTGGCAATCACGCCGCCGATTTCGAGCTTTTTATTCAAGCGGAAGCGCACCTTGTCAATAACCTGCTTGATTTTTGCCAAACCCTGCATCGCCAAAAACTCGGTTTGCAGCGGAATGTAAACGTAGTGAGAACTTGTCAAGGCATTCAAAGTCAACAGACCCAAAGACGGCGGACAGTCGATAATGATATAATCGTAATCATCCACCACGGCATCGAACAACTCGCGCAGGATAAACTCGCGCCCCGCTTCGTTAATCAATTCCATCTCCGCGCCCGACAAATCGAGCGTAGAAATAATGACATCCATGCCTTCCTTATACTCGTAAGGCACCAGCTCGGATTCGCCGCGCAATGCTTCGTAAATCGTATATTTTTGTCGAGGAATACCCAAAGACAGCGTTAAGTTTGCCTGCGGGTCGAGGTCAATCAGCAAGACTTTTTTACCCAACTCTACCAACCCCGCACCGATATTGATGGCACTTGTGGTTTTTCCGACGCCTCCTTTGTGATTGAGGAGAGAAATAATTTTTCCCATAATTTGTTTACGTTTTTCAAATATCCGGCTCGACCAACGTCCTCGTGTATATGTGTAGAAGTGTGACGCGCGAATATGCCTGAAATATTTCGATAGTTTTCTTACCGACTAAGATAGACACTTTTTTTGAAAGCAAAAAGTTTTGAATCGCAAAAGTAATAAATCCTTTTGTTTCGACGATTCAAATTATGCTTTTTCTTAATATTTCAAGAA
>JAHDCG010000209.1 GCA_020629965.1 Saprospiraceae bacterium
CAACCGACAACCGACAACCGACAACCGACAACCGACAACCGACAACCGACAACCATCAACCATCCTCCTCAATTATTTTTTTTTTATACTTCGTCGCAAATTCACTCGCTACTATACCGTCTTTATTGTACACTTTCACGTAAGCCGCCGTCATCGTCGCTCCGAAGAGGATTATGACCGAAGCGTAATAGACCCAAAGCATGATGACCATCACCGCGCCCGCCGTCTCGTAGAGGTTAGCAGTCTCGCTGTTACCGATGTAGAAACCGATACCCAACTTACCGACGGCAAACAGACAAGCGGTAATGAATGCACCGAGCAAAGTATCTTTCCAGCGCATCTCGGCATCGGGCAGTAGTTTAAAAGTAATCGCAAATAAAACCGTGGTGATAAAAAGCGGCAATATATACGCCATAGTCTGCAGAAAAAGCACCGAAATACCGGGAAATTTATTTTCAATAAAACCGCCGAAAGCAGTGATGAAAGCATTGAGTGACAAAGAAACCACCATGATAAATGCCAGACCGAGTACCAAAGAAAACGACAATAATCGCTCTTTAATTAATTTAAAAATACCCGAACCGTCAGACGGTGCCGCCTTTACCTTAAATACCTTATTCAGTGCCGCCTGCATCGTGGCAAAAATGGTGGTCGAAGTAAAAATCAGCACCAAAACGCTGATGACTTTGGAAAACCAAGTTCCCTCGAATGCCTGCAAGCTCTCGATGGACGAGATGACCTGCGTCGCACTTTCCCGACCCGCCAGCTGACCGATTTGATCAAACAGCGCCTCTTCGACGGCTTCTTTAGAATAGAGCAGAGCAGCAGCATACAAAACCACCAACAGCATCGGCGGCAGCGAAAAAATGGTATAGTAAGAGATAGCTGCCGCACGGGAAAACACATCGTTTTCCATGAAATTATTAAAAGTGAGTTTCAGCAGTTCGATTATCTTTTTCATAAAGTCGGTAAAAATTCGTTATCGGTCGGATTGCCGGTCGGCGGGTGTTACTTAATCTCCGTTTCCATGCGATTACGCATATCATAGACCAGTTTTTGGGCTTCTTCTTTAAATTTCAGCCACTCGTCTTCGTCTGCCTGCTCGATTTTGTCTAAAGCGGCACGCAACGCAAATCGGTCTTGTTTGATGACGTTGACATCCTCAATTTCGTCGGTATTTTTGGCATTGTCGCTGCGCACGACGTTACCGAGAGAGACCATTTTGGCGGTCAGTTTATCATACAGAGAGTTGATGTTTTGTACGATTTCTTCTTTGCTTGCGTCTGAAAGATCGCGATCCATAATTTTGTTTTTGAATAGGTTAGTTAATACGTCGAACCGTTGCTTATGCTTGAAATTCTGACTTTCACTTTATTTAAAAAGTTAATCAGTTTTGCATTCACGACAGAGTTGTAGGTGACGGTAGATACTCCTTTGGTGCCGTCTCGACACACGAGCAGAAATACCCCGACGGGTGCATTATTTTCTGTGATGAATCTTTTGCCGGACAACAAAATCATGTCTTCCGGGCGGTAGATTTTTTCATTTTGCAGACACTTCATAGCACCGTCGCGGAATTCGAAGATATTTTCAAATCCCTTCTTTTTTAATTTTTTAAGATAAGTCGAGAGTTTAATTTTAGATTTCATAAATGCGAAGTTTTTAAAAACCTGCGCCGGCATTTGAAAATCAAAATGATTTTACAAAACGACAGCACATTTCGCCGTTATATGATGTTTCTTTTAATGTTATTCAGATGTTTATTGAAACAATGCAGGAGATTTAACGGGCAATACATGTTGGGCTTTAGATGAATATTGAAAATGACCGACGGACAAATGAATATCCGTCGGTCATTTGTTTTATTTTTTATAAGGCGTCTTGCCGCGCGAGTTCCACGCATCGAGCATCCAGGAGGCTTTTTCGAGATTTTCCAAAAAGCCGCCGATCATGTCGATGGTACCTTCGTCGTTGGCTTTGTCGGCCGCTTTGAGTACTTCGCGCATTTTTTTAATCAAAATGCGGTGGTTTTCCAGCAGTCTGTCCACCATTTTGTGCGAGTCACGCTCGTTTTCTTCATTGACATCGCTTTGCTTCAGGTACTCCGACATCAGACCTTTGGGACTGTGGCGCAGTGTCAAAATGCGCTCCGCAATGTCGTCGATTTTAATTTTTGCGTCATTGTAGAGTTCTTCAAATTTGTTGTGCAAATCAAAGAAATTTTCGCCGGTGACGTGCCAGTGAAAGTTGCGCAGATTTTGGTAGTACACGTGGTAGTTGGAAAGTAAGTCGTTCAGAGAAGCTGCTACTTTCGACAGTTTCTTCTCATCGTATCCTAAATAATTCATATAAAATTTTTACGGTTAGTTTTAGAAATGACTCCGATAATTTGTTTTCGGAGCGAAAAGGGGATATCCTTTGTTAAGAATATAACGGAGAGAGGCAAACGGTGTTCACTGATAACAAGACAACTGCTGCGGAAAGGAAAAGAAAAAAAGGAAGGGAAAAATCAGATGGGGCAACGACACCTCCCGCCGAAGCAGGAACGGTGTCGTCATTGAGCCCCATCGCATCTTTAGTATTATTGCGGTAAAGAAGGTAAGAATATTTCTTTACCTAAAGAAAAAGAAAATTTTCGGTTGCGCACAAAGATAGGGTTTATCGGATGATATTTCAGCTCCAAAGGATTAAAAATCATACGAATCCGAAATATAAAATTACTTTTTTACTTAAATTTCGGTAAAGGGAATAAAACCCTCATAAAAATTGCAGATGAGTTTCTTTTTTTTCAGAAATGTTTTAAGAAAGGGAAGCACCGGGTATATTGACCTCGATGTTTTTACTGAACTCTTTCGGCAAAATACCGAAGTGTTGTTTGAATTTGGTAGAAAAGTGACTTTTATTGGAATAGCCGACCCGGGTCGCTACTTCGCTGACATTCATCGTGCCTTCAGTGAGTAAAATGCGGGCGGTCTCCATGCGTTCTTTTATCAAAAATTGATTGATAGTCGTGCGAAAAACCTGCTTAAATCCCTGCTTGAGTTTTTGCTGATTGATACCGACCAATTTTGCCAATTCGGGAATGGTCGGCGGTTCTTCCATGTTGCTCGTGATGATTTCTTTGGCACGCATCATGCAGTCGATGTCGTATTTGTTGAGTGCCACTTTAACGCTGTCGGGCGATTGATTTTCTTTGTAATTGCGAATAAACTGCCCGAGTATTTCAAAGGTCTTACCCTCGGCAAAAGCGACATTTTCGATTTTGCTGAAATCCATCTCACACAATTCCTGTACAAAACGCGCCATCTCGAAGTCAGAAGTACCGTGGTAGAAAAAGGAATTTTCGCTCTTTTTATCTTCCAGAGCGTGAATAAAACTTTGCGGCAGTTCGTCTTCGCCGCAGCCCGTGATTTCCGTAAACACGCCGCGGTCGATGCTTACGCAGCAAAAATTAACCGCCTGACCCGCCGGCAGCGTCACCGACTGCGAAGAGTCGCAGGGACAAGCACTGATACTGCAATGCATGGTGTCGAGTTGATAGCGAATGCTGTCTTTGCAAAAATTGTGCACCACCACGCCCTCATTATTGTGCATGAGGTACATCGGGTGTCGGTTGCCCTCCCGAAAATCCAAAACGACCCCCTCGCGCAACTTTACCTTCAAAATAAACAGACCCAAGCCGCCGTCGAAGTCAAAACCGATGATGCGCCCGTTACCGTATTTTTTCGGCAACTTAAATTCATTGCTGTTACAGTTTGAATCTACTTCGGTCTCAAACAAAGCGGCCATTTTAATCGCCATATTTTCAAACGAAAAGTCATTCAGAGTTATCTTATTCATAAGTCAGGAGTTGGGTTCGAGGGTTTTTTTAATCTACCGTCGAAAATTTTGTATTCAATGTGTCGGTAGAACGGCGAGCCTGTTTTTTTTGTTCGGATTCGGGTAAAAATGCTTTTATATGAGGAAATTAGGGGAGAGGGGAGAGGGGAGAGGGGAGAGGTCTGCCCGGTAATCGACAACGAACAACCGGCAACGAAATGAACAACCGACAACGAACAGAAAAACGAACGGACTCACGGAAACTAATCCGTAAGTCCGCCTTCTGTCACCATAAAGAAATAATTTTCGGCTATTTACCTATGGGGACTGTTGTTTAAAAGCTTAATCGCTTAGGCGTTTAATAACGACGGGCGTTCTAAACACCTAAACGATTAAACACCTAAACGTTTTTTATCTGCTGACCATAATGCGCTGTGTCTGCTGCTTGCCTTCCGTCTCCGCGTTGATGAAGTACAAACCGTTTTGCAGATCGCTCATGTCCAAGACGTAGGTCGGTGTGTTGCGGTCGATTTTAACGGCATTTACTGTCTGACCGAGCATATTTACTACCGTCAGTTGTTTTGCCGCCGTAAAGTCGCTGCCGAAAGTCACCACCGCTTCGGTCTGCACCAAAGTAGGCTGTACGCTGAAAATGCCGTTATCTACGGGTAGATTTTGCGTGCTCGTCTCGCAGACTGCGCAGCTTGCGTACACGAAGCACATTTCGGCGTCGCCGCTGACTTCCAAAGTACGATTGATGAACTGACCCATGTCGCCCGAGGTGACAGTACAAGGCATGCCGTCCGTGAAAATTTCTTGGAAAGCCCATTGATTGACTTGAAATTTATACTCGTAAGAACCGTCGGTCAACTCGATGGTCGTTTCCCAAATGTTATTACCGAGATCGGTCATCGGGTTGGCATTTTCCGAAAAGTTGTTGAAAGTACCCGCCACGTAAACCGTCTCGATGGTTTCCGTAAACGGTGTCATATCGACCTGAAAAGTAACCTGTGAAGACGTCACCGCGCCGCAGTCGGTCGTCGTCGTACACTGCTCGAAGCAGGTAGCAATCGTCGCATCTTCGGTAAAAGGACCCATGAAGCGGTCGTTGAAGTTGTCCGGGTTAGCGCAGTCCTGACCCGCAATCATCTCCTTGCAGGAGTAGTCGGGGCAGTTGCCGTTGGTGAAAGTGTAAAAAGACTCGAAACCCACCGCACGCTCGAAAGTCGCCGTATAAACGCCGTCGTTATCGTCATCCGACAGAGGAAAATCGCCGGGATTGCCGAAGTTACCGCCGCCGGCAATGAAGAAACCGTTTTCGTCAACGGTCACGCCGCCCGCGCCTAATTCAATGGTGATATTAATCGACTCGCCGCAAGCAAAGCAACTGTTAAAACAGTGCGTCGGTACGGTCATGTCCATGGTAGCCGACAGGCTGCGGTTGACAAACTGACCCGAGGGGTCGGTAATCGTACAGACTTCCGTACCGCTGAATTGCTCCTGCGCGTTCCAGTTATCGAGCGTGATTTTGTACTCGTGGCTGCCCGCTGCGATATTTTCCACCGTGCCTTCCCATACGCCGTCGTTGTCGTCATCGGAAAGAGGATTGGCATCGCCCGACCATTCGTTAAAAGTACCCGACACGTACACCTGCGTAAAGTCCGCTTCGTACTCGTTCATATCCACGCTGAAAGTCACATCGACCGGCTCCAAAGCATCGCCTTCCTGCACGACGAGGTCGTCGAAAAAGTAAGTTTCTTCCGGATCGACAACTTCCTGAAAGTCGAAAAATAAAACCACGGTCGTGTAAACATTGCCCGCCGCCGCGATAATCGGTGCCTCTGCCGAAAGGTTGTTGGTATTAAAACAAACGTCCACCCAAGTTTCGGTTTCGGTAATTTCCGCAATGTTAATCCAGTTGAGTGCCGGGTCGCCGTTTTCGAGTTTGAGGGCTACGTTACCCGCGTTCGGCATCCACACTTTCATGCAAATTTCCGAGTCGGTAGTCAAATCTACCGGAGTCGTCGGCACGGGATTAGAAAAACCGCCCGCCCAAGGCTCGGAGCCTGCCGCTTTAACAAATTGCCCGACCATAGCCGAGGTATTAACACCGCTCATATCCGGATTGGCGATGACGCTCGATGCGCCTTCAGGCATTCCGAAGTAAGAAAAAGTAGTCGTCGTCGCATCCGTCTCATGGTCGATGATGACGGTCTGTGCCTGTAAGAACGTGCCGACTGCGAAAAAGAGTGTAAAAAGTAAAAATTTCTTCATGATTATGATAGTTGTTTAAAAAGAACAGTAAATCAGTGACTGATGTGTTTTTAATGACGAGTCAAATGTAGAAGATAAAGTATGAAATCAAGGATAAAAGGCTACGATATTACTACTACAAGCGGGAGAAACGTAGTATTTGCGTAGTGCGATGTACGAATTACGATGTACGATGTACGAATCGCTTGACGGCTGTGGTTGCTTTGATTTTCGGTTTTTTTGAGGAGAGAGGAGAGAGGAGAGAGGAGAGAGCGAAGAGGAGAGAGGCTGCACTCCGTTGATTTATCGACAGAATGACAAGGCAAAGAGAACAGCCGAAAAAAAGACGATAAAATGTTGAAGAATTCCAAAACCAAAGGAAAAAAGCTAAATTTCGAAAGCCAACCGTCCACCGTAAAACCGTCCACCGTAAAACCGTCCACCGTAAAACCGTC
>JAHDCG010000210.1 GCA_020629965.1 Saprospiraceae bacterium
CCCCCGCGCATAAACCCGCCCCCCCGTCTCCAACCGATACTTATACTCCCCCGGCGGCAAAAAATAATCGGAAGGCTTAAAATTTAAGGTATAACTGCCTTTCGTCTTAAATTCATTTACCAAAGTGCGCAGCGGATGCCCCGCCGAGTCGAGAATTTGCAGGCGGACATTGCCGCGTACTTTCATGGCGTATTTGATGAGAATAGTCCCCGGTTCGCTGCCGGGCTGATGACCCAACAGGGCGGCACGGTCGTTACTGCCGATACTCGGACTGCCGGGCGGCACCAGACCGTCGATAGTGCCGAAGTCCGTGTTGTTCAGCACCATTTCCGTAACGTCCGGGTCGGCGCAGAGCCAGTCTTGCAGTACCGTGGCGTAGGCTTGGCGAAAGTCGGTTTCAAAAAACGGGTCGCCGTATTCGTCCAACTCGGTGAGGTTAATCGGATTGCCGACAAACCCGCTGCCGATGCCCTCGCCAAACAGCAGCATCGGTGCGGCCGTGGCGTGGTCGGTACCCAATCCGCCGTTTTCGTAGATGGTGCGCCCGAACTCCGAAAAAGTCATCACCAGCGCATTTTCGGCGTGACCCGTCGCCCCCAAATCATCCATAAATGCTTTGACGGAAGAGGCGACATTATACAGCAACTCCTGATGCGCGGGATTTTGCCCGACGTGCGTATCGAAACCGCCGATAGTTACCATATAGACTTTCGTACCGAGGTTTCCTTTGATGAGTCGAGCGATGATGCCCATTTCTTCCGCCAAATTATTATTCGGATAAGGGACGGCATTCGACCCTGCATTATAAGCATCGCGGATGGTTTCCGAGTAGCGGAAAGAACTGTTCGCCACGTCGCGCACAAAACTCAATTCCTTTTGGTTCGGTACGCTGACGTTGAGTTGTGTGGTGTCGTACAATTCGCCGGAGGCGGCAATTTGATAAAACTCCGCCGGATTGCTGATGGCTAACGCCATATTTCCCGCCATACTGCGGAAAATCATGTTGGTCTGCACGCCGATTTGCAGCGCAGGCGGAATGACGGGCGGCGCATCCGCAAAAGAAGGAAATTCGTTGTCCAAATATCTGCCTATCCATCCCGAAGAGTCCACCGTGTCGCTGTCAGACGCCGACGCCCAGATGTCGGAGGAGCGAAAGTGCGAGTAATTCGCATCGGGATAACCGACGTTGTGAATAATTTTCATTTTGCCCTCTTCCCACAGCGGCTGCAGGTCTTGCATGACGTTGGGCATGCCGATTTCGTCGTTCAGACTCCACATATCCGCTTCCTGCACCGCGAGGGTCGGACGGATGTTGTAATACTCGTCGTTTTCGCGTTGCACGACGGTATTCAATCCGTCGTTTCCGCCCGACAGGCGCAGCAAAATCAAGACGCGGTCACCGCATTCGGCATTTGTCAGGTTGGTCATCAACTTTGACGGCGCAAAGGCCGACACGGGCATTCCCTTCAGCATCATGGCTCCGCCGAAAGCAGTCAAGCCCGTCATTTTCAGAAAATTACGGCGACCGCGCACCTCGTGGTCGGCAGCGTGGGCTTTCTTGTCCGCAAGGTCGCGCCCCGTGCGCTTTTCGATGTGCTTGCGTGCTTTTTCGTTGATATTTTCTTCGGAATGCTTGGACATGATGTGTGGATTTTTTTTACCGGACGGCAATTATTGCTTTGCTGTTAGATTAAATGTCAAAGTCATTGAGACGTCCCGGATGTGCACACTCAACGATTCAACGATTCAACATTTCAACAAGAAATATATTCAGGTCAAATTTAAGGCTTTTCACCGAGACAAACAAAAATCTCTTTTCCCGGCAATTTCAAAAATTAACCACTTTCCCCGTTAAATACTGTTAAACGCCGCGCCCCTTCCCCGTTAAGGATTTACCTTTGAGAAAAATAGAGAGAAACAGAAAGAAACCGTCATTTTCGAGGAAGTTACCGTATGAATAAAAAGTCCATCAATCTTATTATCGCGCTCATGGCTGCCGCTTTGGTAGGCATTATCATTCTGCAAATCAGCTGGATTCGCTCTTCGATTCGGCTGAATGAAAGGCAATTCGACGTGAGTGTTTTTAATGCGCTGAACAAAGTGAGCGAGCGATTGGAATACGAAGACCAACTGCTGGCGTACAATTTTTTGAACAACGGCT
This sequence comes from Saprospiraceae bacterium, assembly GCA_020629965.1. Classification (GTDB taxonomy): domain Bacteria; phylum Bacteroidota; class Bacteroidia; order Chitinophagales; family Saprospiraceae; genus JAHDCG01. Next base: position 2,162 of record JAHDCG010000210.1, read on the forward strand.
ACGTCAAGTCTTATTTTCAAAAAGAATATCGCAGACAAGTCAGCGCGGGCGGTACGGACTTTTCGTTTTACATGGAACAGCGCACCTCCGATGTGCCGCTGTCCATCAACGACCTGCTCAGTATGCTCGTCGAAGACATCGACACGGGCGAAAAAGACTGTAACTGCTCCCGCTGTACGGCGGAGCGCAGCCGCAAACTGGACAGCTATATGAACTATCGCAAGGGCATGGATAACACGCCGATTGCAAACCGCATCAAGCTGGACTACCTCGATATGGCACTCAAGGAAGAGTTGAGCGACCGCGGCATCGACATCGACTATAATTACGGTGTTTTTTCTAAGCGCAGAAAAAATTACGTGCTGGCAAATAATTCTTACATCGACGAAGACAACGAGGCGCAAAAAAATATCGACGGCTACCAAAATCTCTACACCTCCTTATACCGCGTCAATCTTTTTTCGAATAACGCCACCGGTCGCTCGCCTGGGCTGCTGATGGTGTGGTTTCCTTCGCGGTCGAGTGTAGTGTGGAGTACGGTGTGGCTGCCGCTGCTGGGGTCGATTTTGTTTACGGGCATCATTCTGTTTTGCTTTGCCTACGTGATAAATGTCATCTTTTTGCAGAAAAAAGTCTCGGAGATGAAGACGGATTTTATCAATAATATGACGCACGAATTTAAAACGCCGATTGCCACGATTTCTCTTGCGGCGGACAGCATTTCCAGTCCGCGCATTTCGGGTCAGCCGGACAAAGTACGCCGTTTTGCGGATATTATTCGACAGGAAAATCGGCGGATGAACGCGCAGGTAGAAAAGGTTTTGCAAATCGCGGCGGTCGATAAACAGGACATCAGCCTGAGCAAAACGGAGCTGGATATGCACGAAATTATCCGACAGGCGGCGCAAAATATCAGCCTTTCGGCGGAGAAGCGCGGCGGCACGGTCGAGTTAGATTTGCAGGCGACGCAAACGCAAATTTTCGGAGACCAAACGCACATCAGCAACATCATCAACAACCTTTTGGACAACGCCAATAAATACTCGCCCGACAGTCCGGAGATTAAAATCTGTACGCGCGATGTCAAAAACTGCATTGAGGTCACCGTTTCCGACCGAGGTCTGGGCATGGATAAGGAGTCGCTCAAACACATTTTCGATAAATTTTACCGCGTACACACCGGCGACGTACACGATGTGAAGGGCTTCGGTCTGGGTTTGAGTTACGTCAAAGCGATGATGGATGCACACCATGCGGACATTAAGGTGAAGAGTGAACCGGGGAAGGGCAGTAGCTTTATTTTGCGGTTTCCGATACGGAAGAGTGAGCGCTTCTTGGGGATGAGTCGATAAAAAAAAGGGTCGATTGTCCGTGTAATTTAAACGAACAACCGACCTTTCTTTTCAAAAGTTACTTTTTACATTTTTACTATTTTTGTTTGCCACAGGATTTGTCCGTTATAATGGCTCACCGACAGAAAATACACACCGCCGGGCAAATCGCCGGTCGGCAAGATAATATTTCCGCTGTTTGTTTCTGCTTTTTGTTGTCGCAGTAGCTGACCGGTAGTGCCGTAGATTTGTACTATTGGTGTACCGTTAATTTTTGCGTGGTCGAATGTCACCGTCACGTTATCGCGGACAGGATTTTGTCTTATGCTGAATAAATTTTCAGGATAATTTACTTCTTCCGTATCGGTTAACTCGCAGCCCGGCTCAATACAACCGTTGGAATCGGTGCGAATAAGCCAATGATTGCCTGCACCGCTGAGTGTTCGGTGATAGCCGACTACCACATAGTTATAATCACTATCTTGATAAAAATAGTAAATCCCTCCTTGATTTGGCATAGTACCCGGTGGTCTTTCATAAAATCGCTCCCAAACTATTTCACCGTTGGGACTGACACAAATTATTCTAACCTCTATCGGTGTGCTGCTGTCATGATAAAAATTTGCGAAGACTAAATTTCCGTCTGCATTCGTGTATCCTTTGCTAAAAAATCTAATAGGGGCGGTCGCCGCCGGGGTACCGTGATTTTCGTAAAGGTATTCCTCGTTACGCCATACTTGTTCGCCTTCCGGAGTCATGCAATGCAAAAGGGAGGTTAAATTACGTGTGAAAATTAAAGAGTCGATGCCGTTATCTATGAATATAAAGTTGCCGTTTTCTAATTCATAACTTTCTCCTACCCTTTCCCGTTGATTATGAAAAGGCAAGTCAATTTGTTCGGTAATATTCAAATCGTCATCAAACTTTAACCTACCGTGATAATAACCCCAAAAGTTATTTCTGTCAGCAGCTTGGTATTTAATTATTAAATTCCCTTCCGTATCAAACTTTGGATTACTATAAACAAGATCGGTCATTTCTTCATGCGGATGAATAATATAGTCGTAAAAAGATAAATCAGAGCGTAGCAAGCGCATAACGACTCCCGCATTGACTTTTTCTTCGGGGTGTTCTTCTACATAATGTGCTTTACCTGTCAGGTAGATGAAATCCGCATCGTGGGTTAAGGTACCTAAGGCATATCTCTCTACATATTCTTCCTCCGGATACGGAATAAAAATACGACTCAAACTATCTAAATTTCCGTCGGAAATTTGGATGACGTGGTTTTCGTGCGTAGAACCGTGAATAAAAACGGTATCATTCATGCAATGAACCAGACCGCTCGTATAAACTTGATTAAAGGCGCCGCTCATTTCGATAACGGTATTCACCTCTCCGGCGGGATTTATTTTGGCTACATAAAACTTCGTTTCCGGAATTTCGGGCGGAATAAAAGCTGTAAAAATATTGTTACCTGAGTCTGTATCGCCTCCCGCTAAAAAGCCTTCCGTTACATTCGGCAAAACATCTACGTGTATATTGTAGTATTGAGCTGTAACGAATTGATGTAAAAACAAGAACAAGAAAGAAAATATGAGGGTTTTCATGATTAGTATATTACACAAAAGGTCTGTTGTTGGTTGGTGTAGAACACCAAGCAAAAACAGACCTTTAAGTTTTAAATTTTCATAAAAAGGGAAATGTCAAGTGGTGAAAAAATGGTTATGAGTTACATTCAATATTTCAAAAGTCGGTAGGTTAGCTGCGTTATCTATTACCGTCTTATGCTACGGTTTTGTTGGTTTTTGAAGAATTAAACATTTAGCAAAACAAATATAAAATAAGAAGTAAATTAAATCAAATAAAATCCTAACTTTAACATAATTTACTAATCAATTTGTGTGTTTGCAAAATATATATTTCACGAATTTCTCCGGTATTTATTTACTGCATCACGCAAGTCACATATTGTTTCTATCTCCAATGTTTATTTTTTTTACTTGCCAATCATTTTCAAACAACATAATTAACACAAATACCGTTTTAGAAAAAAGACCGAAATTTTAACATTTGGTTATCGCTGAATAAACCGATTTTATACAAGAAAAATCAATCCCTGTCTATGTCACAAACGAATAACAACAGCAACATTCTCCTCGTCGAAGACGACATGAATTTCGGCGATGTGCTGCGCTCCTACTTAGAAATGCACGACTACGAAGTCACTCTCGCCACCGACGGGGAGGCGGGCTTTTCCGCTTTTCAAAAGGGCACTTTCGACCTCTGTATTTTCGATGTCATGATGCCCAAAAAAGACGGCTTTACCCTCGCCAAAGAAGTGCGCGAAACCGACCAAGATACCCCGATTATTTTTCTGACAGCAAAGACACTGAAAGACGATGTCATCAAGGGTTTTGAAATCGGCGCGGACGATTACATCACCAAACCGTTCAATTCCGAAGAGTTATTGTACCGCATACAGGCGATACTCAAGCGTACCCAAGGCAAGCCCGACCCGCGCGAAGAAATCAAGGAATTTGACATCAGCAAATACCACTTCAACTATCCACTGCGCATTTTGACGTATTCGGAAGGTACGGAAGAGGAAGAAAAATTCAAACTGTCGCCCAAAGAGTCGCAGTTGCTGCGCATGTTTGCCATGTACCGCAACGACGTGCTGCCGCGCAGTAAGGCATTGACCGAGATTTGGGGCGAAGACAATTATTTTACCGCCCGTAGCATGGATGTTTTTGTGACGAAATTGAGAAAATATTTAAAAGCAGACGATAACATCGAAATCGTGAATATTCACGGTAACGGTTTTCAGCTTTTGATTAAGGATGAGCAGTAAGGTATGCTGTTTCAGAAAAGAAACGCCGTAAATTTCCGAGTGAAATTTACGGCGTTTTTTTTATTATTCGTTTGACAGGATTTGTAGTCCGGCATTTCGAAAAGCGCATTTCAATTTATGAAACCGCTCGACAGGATTTGCAATCCGGCATTTTGAAAC
>JAHDCG010000211.1 GCA_020629965.1 Saprospiraceae bacterium
TCCCAAGAACTCCAAAACTCCCACTTCGAAGTCCAACACTCCACCGACAACCGCACCTTCACCACCCTCGAAAAAATCGCGGGCGCGGGAGACAGCGACGTGGAAATCGACTACGCTTACACGCACAAAACACCCGCACAGGGCGTAAATTACTACCGCTTGCAGCAGTTCGACTTCGACGGTCAGAGCAGTTACAGCCAAGTCGTGAGCGTGCGCTTCGGTGATAACGCCGGTACGGCAAGTATCTACCCGAACCCCGTCAGCGAGGTTTTGAATGTAGCTTTCGGCGAGGAATTGACAAATGACGCTACGGCGGAAATCGTCAACCAAAGCGGCAGTGTCGTTTTGCGCACTGTCTTTGCGGAAAAATCATTGACGCAGGAAGTGAATACCGCGAATTTGCCCGCCGGTGTTTATTTCCTCCGCATTGTCAGCGGTAACGAGGTGATGACACAGCGTTTTGTGAAGAAGTAGGTTGTAGAGATTTTAGATTTTAGACGTCAGATTTTAGATTTCCCGTTTAACGTGTTGAACTCTAACGGCTGATATTTCTCACAAAAAAAGCCCGATGCTGCGAACAGTATCGGGCTTTTGCTTTTAGTACGGGGCACTTGCAAAAGTGCCCCGTACTTCCTGCCGTTTTTTTTTATTTTCAAAAGCATTTGCCAAGACTAATTCTGCTTCCTCTTTAAAGACAACTAAACCGGCATCACTTCTACCGGTCGTCGCAATCTCTCCAACGTCTGCGCCTCCCGACTGCCCGCCTCGGGCGTGTGGTTATACACCCAATTCGCCATCGGCGGCATCGACATCAGAATGCTTTCCGTGCGCCCGTCCGTGTCCAGTCCGAATTTCGTGCCTTTGTCCCAGACCAAGTTAAACTCCACGTATCTGCCGCGCCGCAGGGCCTGCCATTTCTTTTCGTTATCGCCGTAGGGTTTGTCCTTATTTTTTTTGATTAAATGCGTATAAATCGGCGCAAATGCCTCGCCGACATCTTTTACGAAAGCAAAACGACTTGCGCGGTCGTGTCCGTCCTGTCCGCCCAGTCGGTCGAAGAAAATACCGCCGATGCCGCGTGTTTCTTTGCGATGTTTGAGGTAAAAATAATTATCCGCCCACGGCGCAAAACGCGGGTAATAGTTCACGTCGTGTTTATCGCAAACGGTTTTTAGTTGTGCGTGAAAAAACGCCTCGTCTTCCGCCTCGTGGTAGTGCGGCGTCAGGTCGATACCGCCGCCAAACCACCAAGTGCCGTTGCTCATTTCAAAATACCGGACATTCATGTGAATAATCGGCACTTCCGGACTCACCGGATGCTGGACGATGGAGACACCCGCGGCAAAAAAATCACCCGTTGCCACACCGAGTTTAGCCGTAATTTTTTCGGGCAACGTACCGTGTACCGCCGAAAAGTTGACGCCGCCTTTCTCCAGCACCTCACCGTGTATCACTCGCGCACGACCGCCCCCGCCGCCGGGTCTGTCCCATTGGTCTTCGATGAATTTTCCGCTGCCGTCCGCCTTTTCCAACGCCGCGCAAATGTCGTCTTGCAGAGATTTGAAGTAGCGAACTATTTCTTCTTTGGTAAGCATTTTTGTGTTGTTTAGAAATTTAGGTGTTTAATCGTTTAGACGGAGCAGACTTTGCATTTCTGTATTTCTCGATTGAAGTACGAGACAGATTACATTTCGTTCTTAAAAACGCAAAAGTAACTCAAACCAAAAAAACAAGCATTAAAAAAGAAAAATGTGACGAAAAAACGAGAAAGGCGGCGAAAAAAGCGGTTTGTAGGGGTGTTGTAGGGGCGCGGAAAGGCGCATGTAGGTTAGAAAAATTAGGAATCGCGTGCATTTGCCCCCAACTTTGCATCATCAAACAAACACAGAAACATTCTTTAAAAAAACTTCAATTTGCGGGTACACAGGCTAAATGCACCCCCAAATGACAAAAATTAAATTCAGGTGATTTTTTGGCGATAATTACAAGCCCTCTGCATTGTGCAGAGGGCTTTTTGTGTGTGCCCGGCACGGGTAACGCCCCGACGGACGGGAATTGCATAACCGAAGGCGGGGATAAGCGGGTGAATTTACCAAACAAAATAAAAACGAAAACTGATTTTTCGCATCAATTTTGCATCTCGTTTAAATAATCGTTAATTGCCTGTGTCAGGTGACACAAAAAAGAGAGATAACTCGTTTATATACAAGAATAAGCGAGCTGCTCGCTTAATTTTTTTGTCATTAAACAGCAATCATCAACCACCCTTCCGCCGTCAAACATTCACCGTTTCAATATGAAAAAACTACTGCTCTTCTTCACGTTTATCTCCTTTCTCTCCGTCAAATCCGAGGCCGCTTACATGCTGCTGCCCATGGATGCCGACGTGCAAAAAGACCACCTCAAAGCCTACGGCATCACCTACTGGGTGCTCGACAAAGAAGTCGAATGCTGGTGGCTGCTCAACTATCGCGGCGGCAGTTTTGCCTTTAAGAGCAATCCGATTTTTGAAAAAGAATGCAAGACGCGCGGCGTGACTTACGAGATAATCCCCGACGGGGCGTTTAATAATATTTTGCAGCAAATCGCCGACCCCGAGGCGAATATGGATGCGATAAAACTGGAAGTGCCGCCCAAAGTCGCCGTTTATACGCCCGACTTCAGCGCGCGCGGCGAGGCGATACAGCCCTGGGACGATGCCGTGACGATGGTGCTGACTTACGCCGAAATTCCCTACGAAACCATTTACGACGACGATGTCTTGGATGACCGCCTTGCCGAGTTCGACTGGCTGCACCTGCACCACGAGGATTTTACGGGGCAATACGGGCGTTTTTACCGCTCTTACAGCAATGCGCCGTGGTATAAAGAATTTGTGAAAAGACAGGAAGGCATCGCGGAGCGCAACGGTTTTGCGAAGGTCAGTCAGCTCAAATCGGCGGTGGTCGAAAAAATACGCGAATACGTTATCGGCGGCGGATTTATGTTTGCGATGTGCAGCGCGACTGATACTTACGACATTGCTTTGGCGGCAAAAGGCTTAGATATCTGCGCGGAAATGTACGACGGCGACGGCGCAGACCCGACGGCGCAATCCAAATTACAATACGATCGCACTTTCGCTTTCAAAGATTTTCAACTGGTCAGAAATCCTTTGGAGTACGAATTTTCGGACATCGACAACTCCAAAGGTCGCCGCGTCTCGCCCGATACGGACTATATCACTCTCTTCGATTTTTCGGCAAAATGGGATCCCGTACCGACCATGCTGACGCAAAATCACACCCGCACCGTCAAAGGTTTTATGGGGCAAACGACGGCGTTTCGCAAGCCGCGCCTCAAATCCTCGGTCTTAATTTTGGGAGAAAACAAACCCGCGCAGGAAGTCCGCTACATTCACGGCACACAGGGCAAAGGCACCTGGACCTTCTACGGCGGCCACGACCCGGAAGATTACAAACACTACGTCAATGACCCGGAAACGGACTTAAATCTACACCCGAACAGTCCGGGCTATCGCCTGATTTTAAACAATGTTTTGTTTCCGGCGGCGAAGAAGAAGAAACGGAAAACGTAGAACGGTTGACGGTTGCTAGTTGACGGTTGACGGTGGGCTTTCGCTTTTGGAGTGAGGTTTCCTGACGGTTATTCCCTTTTCGTAGCATCGACTTTAGTCGATTGGCTGTTTAGCAAATCGACTGAAGTCGATGCTACGGTTCGGGTAAGAAAAAAAGCAGCTTTCGCCGGGTGGTGAAAGCTGCTTTTCTGCGTGAAAGGTACGGGGTACTTCATTTTCTGAACAGAGAGATGAAATCCGTAATAATTCGGTATTCGTCAAGTAAAAGTACCTCGTACCTTCTCGTTAAAAACCGAAAGCCGCCCGAATAACGCCCCGGGCAACCGACAACCGTCAACCGACTACTAACCCGCCGTCAACTCCTCCATTATCCGCTCCAACTTCCCGTCCAATTCCTGCTCCGTCTTCGCAAAACTCTCCGCGTTATCCAATTCTTCTTTTACGCTGCAATAGAATTTAATTTTCGGCTCCGTGCCCGACGGACGTGCGGAAATGATGCTGCCGTCTGCCGTGAAAAATTGTAAGACGTTGCTGCTCGGCAGGTCGATTTTGGTTTCTTCGCCCGACTGTAAATCCTTGGAAACGCCCGATTTGTAATCTTTAATGGTCACAACTTTTGAGCCGCCCAATTCCTGCGGCGGATTACTGCGGTATTTCGCCAACATCGCCTGTATTTCTTCCGCGCCCGCCTTGCCTTTTTTGGTAATGGCAACGAGTTTTTCTTTGTAAAATCCGTACTCCTCGTAGATGCCGACGAGGGCTTCGTAAAGGCTGCTGTCTTGGTCTTTGTAGTAGGCCGCCATTTCGGCAATCATCGCGCAGGAGACGATTGCATCTTTGTCGCGGGCGTGCTCGCCGACGAGGTAGCCGTAGCTTTCTTCGCCACCGGCAATAAAGGTTTTTTTGCCTTCGAGTGCGGTCATCAGTTCACCGATCCATTTAAACCCGGTCAGCGTGTTGTGGCATTCTACGCCTTTGCTTTCCGCGATTTTGTCGATGAGATAAGTCGTCACGATGGTCTTGACGACATATTGATTGCCGTCGAGTTTATTCGCTTTTTCCCACGCTGTCAGCATGTAGTGAATGAGCAGGACGGCGGCTTGGTTGCCGTTGAGCAGGACGATTTCGCCGTCCGTATTGCGCACCGCGATACCTACGCGGTCGGCATCCGGGTCGGTGGCCATGACGAGGTCTGCGCCCGTGGCTTTAGCTTTGGCGAGTGCCATGCTGAGTGCCTCTTCTTCTTCCGGATTAGGATAGACAACCGTCGGAAAATCGCCGTTGTATTCCATTTGCTCCTCGACCAAAATGACGTTTTCAAAGCCGAATTTTTTCAGCACCGGCGGCACCAAAACCCCGCCCGTGCCGTGTATCGGCGAGAAGACGATTTTCATGTCTTTTTGGCGTTGTATCGCATCTTTTGAAATCGACAAAGCGACCAATTCGTCCAAATATTTATCGTCGATTGCGCTGTCTATTTTCTCGATATTATCGTGTGAACCGCCGAATTTAATATCACTCACATCCGTTATCGCGCGCACCTCGTTCATCACGCTTTTGTCGTGCGGCGGTACGAGTTGACCACCGTCCGGGCCGTAGGCTTTGTAGCCGTTGTACTCTTTCGGATTATGCGATGCGGTAAGGACTACGCCGCCCTGACAGCCCAACTCCCGCACGGCGTAAGACAACTCCGGCGTAGGGCGCAGACTCGAAAAGAAGTAAACGTAAATCCCGTTGGCGGAGAAAACCTCGGCGACCATCATCGCCAAAGTGTCCGAATTATTACGACAATCGTAGGCAATCGCTACCTTAATATCTTGGTCGGGATATTGCTTTTTCAGGTGATTGGAAAAGCCCTGCGTCGCCGCGCCGAAAGTGTATTTGTTCACGCGATTGGCACCGACACCCATGATGCCGCGCAGTCCGCCCGTTCCGAATTCGAGGTCTTTGTAAAAGGCGTCGGTCAGTTCGGTTTCCTGTCCGGCATCCATCATTTTGCGGATTTCGGCTTTGGTCTCGTCGTCGTAGTTGCCGTTGAGCCAGTGGTTTATTTTGTCGGTGACGTTTTGTTCTAAAGTCATGCTATGTGATTTATTGAGCTTTGCGAAATCCCGCACCTTGGTCGGGACGATTTACGAGGGCGACAGTAAAATACGTTGCTCTTCTTTTTTGTTCGGAGCAAATGTAAGGAAGATTGAGGAGGAAGGGAGGGGAAATTTGATTTTAGTTTGCGGGTTTTTGGATCTTTCGGGCAGAAAACTAACTTAACTATGAGAAGAAAAATACTCGATCAACACGGTATGCAGTACCTGAGGCTGACCGTCACAGAGTGGATTGACGTTTTTACGCGCAAAGAATATCGGGATGTCGTGATTGACAGTCTGAAGTTTTGCATGGAAAACAAGGGATTGACCGTTTACGCTTACGTGATTATGAGCAATCACATTCACCTTGTCGTGCAGGCGGAAGACGAAAGGTTTCCGCTGTCCGATATTTTACGTGATTTTAAAAAATTTACCTCCGGGCAAATATTAAAAATGATAGAAAACAGCGGAAAAGAAAGTCGCCGGGAGTGGATGCTGTACCGCTTTGCGTGGAATGCGAAAAGGAAAGGAGGCGACCGTAAATATCAACTGTGGCAGAGCAGTAATCATCCGACGGGTTTGTGGACACCGAGAGTGGTTTGGCAAAAAATCCGTTACATTCATCGTAATCCTGTACGCGCGGGTTTAGTGGCGGAAGCACCCGATTATTTGTACAGTAGTGCGAGCAATTATGCAAATAAAAAAGCCCTGTTGGAAATAACGACTTATAAAGGGATTATTTTTGAGTAAGGTTGTTATTTTCTGTTGTGCGCTCGGTTAGTTGCCGGCTCGGTAGGATTTGCAAAT
>JAHDCG010000058.1:0-33387 GCA_020629965.1 Saprospiraceae bacterium
TATAGACAAGTGACGAAAAAACAGGGAAAATGTCGCCGATAGCTTAAAAAACGGTAATAGACAAAGTATAGACAAGTGACGAAAAAACAGGGAAAATGTCGCCGATAGCTTAAAAAACGGTGTTTAAAGTAGGTTCAGTCCTCGTTTTTCGATCATATAAAAAGCCGATTACAAAAAAAGAAAGAAAGACACAAAATGAATTGTGTCTTCCCTTATTTAATATTGTATGAAATTCAAATTTTATTGCTTGACGAATTTCACGGTTTCTTTTTCCTTACCCGCATCCGCCGTCAAAAAGTATAAACCCTGCGGTAAATTTCTGACATCTATCTGCGCGGTATGCACGCCCGCAGCAATGGTTTGTACGGTTACAATTTTTCCGGTTTGGTCGAAAACGGTGACCTTTGTAGGTGCATCATTTTGGTAATTTACCTGCATAAAGTCACGGACGAGCGTCGGCTGCACGGACAAAATATTTTCTTTGCGTACCTCCACGGTCAGCACTTCGCTCAAGCTGAAGGCACCGTCGAAGTCGATTTGGCGGAGGCGGTAGTAGTTTTTGCCTGCCACCGGAGCGGCGTGAGAAAAAACGTAATCCTGTACCTCGTAAGTCGTACCGTTGCCGTCGATAAAGTCTAACTTCGTAAAGTTACGTCCGTCGGTGGCGTGTTCTACGGCAAAGCCCGCGTTATCGAGTTCGGTGGCGGTTTGCCATTGCAGTGCGACTGCACCTTTCGCGTCATTTTGTGCCTTGAAAGCGGTCATTTCTACGGGCAAAACCGTGCAGCTTCCGCTTGCATTCGAGCAGGTTTCCCAGTATTCGTTGCCGGTTGCTCCCGCCTGATTAACACCGACAAATTTTTCTCTGCCCAAAGGAGTTGCCATGGAAGAGCAGCCGCTGTTATCGACGGAAGACAAATTCTCGTCCGTGCCGCCGACGCTGTAGCGGTATTGTGCGTACAAAGTACCGGGATTGCCCGCGTTCGGGTGTGTGAAAGTGAAAGTCCAAACGTTATCACCGTCAGGATCGCTCATGGCAAAAGGGCCGGTGGCAATCGTACCGCCGGGCACGTTACTGTTGATAGTACCGATGACCGAGACCGTACCGGGTACGGGAGGTGTTGCTTCACAGTCGGACGGTCTCAAATCCAAGGTAAAGGTGAGGGTAGTTTGTGCGTGCAGCGTTATTGCGCACAGCAAAACGGTAAGCAGGCTAAAGTAGATTTTTTGCATTTGTCATAAGTTTTTGTGATGCCGTCGCTTGTCATTGTACGGCTATCCGGTTTTGAAAAAAAAAGCTAAATTTCTTTCCCCAAAACTACTTTCATAACACAACAATTTCGTGTTTACGGGATAGATAAAACATAGACAAAATGCGCTTGTCCGCTCGCTTTCCGCGTTTTTTGCGGATAAAAACCGGACGCAGGTCTTAAAAGCGGTACTGATGTTAAATCAAATGCCGTGTAACAAAAGTTTATTTGACTTTTGTCGTTTAAGAATTTAGTAAGTTTAGGCGTTTAGAACGAGCCTCACAGCTAAACGACAAAACATTTAAACTGACTTTTGTTACGCGGTATTAAACCTGTGCCGGGTGAAAAATTAGGCTGATTTTATTTAACAGTTCGCAAATTTACCGCAGCGGATTTTGTTTGTATTTTGTTATTTAAACGATATTCAAACAAGCCGTAATTGACCGCGCGCGCCGAGTCAATGAGTTCTTCATAAGGTGTGTCGCAATTATTGATAAAGCCGACGTTGTAATTTTCGCCGTCTTCGCGTCCCGTCGGAGCTTCGTCCATGTATTGAAACCAGTGTGCGCCGACGATTGCGGGGTTGTCGAGTGCGCTTTTGATGTAATCTCGGTACATTTCGCCGCGCTGTTCCTGACTTTCGGCGGCTTTTACGCCTTTATGAAATGCCCCTCTGTCTAATGCGCCGAAGTGAAATTCGCCGATCATAATCGGCTTATCGACACCGGCGGGCAGGGCTACATTGGCAACGCTGTATTCGTATTTGTTAAAACTGACAATATCGAGATATTCGGCGGCGGCGGTGAGGGTGGCCTCGTTGTTTGCCCAGGCAAAACGGCAGCCGAGATAGAGTTGGTTGGGGGCGACACGCTTCAATTCTTCGTTGACAATGCGGAAATAGGTGCGCGCGATTTTTGAGTAAAAAGCGTGTAAATCTTCCTCGGCGGCGGCGCGGTCGGGGGTCGTCGTGTCGTGCGCGAATGCCTCCCATGAAAGGTGGTTGGTGTTCCATTTGCGATTAAGGTTATTGATGCTCTTGTACTTGGCTTTCAAGTCGTTGACAAACTCGATTTTGGCAGGCTGATTGGCGGGACTGCGCAGGGTGCCTTCGGCTAAAGAACCCGATTTACCCCACGACATTTCATTATCGACAAAGTAGCCGATGCACCACGGGTCGTTCGCGCCTTCTTTTTGACTTTCGACGGATTTGCGGACGGTGAGGCGAAAATTCGGGTCGAATACATCATGAAATTTGCCCCAAAAACCCTGCGAACCCTCGATTTTTGGGGTATCTCTAATCCAAATCGAACCGACATAAGGTGTTTTTTGCATTTGCGTCGCGCCGTTATCCGACACAAAACCAATCGTATTAAAACCCCAACTGCGCAGCCGAGTATGGATGTTATTCTGAAAATCGCTCAGCCAAGTGTCGCCGTATTTTTTGTACAAATTGGCTTGATAAAATTGGTAAGCATCGTAAGGCACTTTATCTTGGTAAAAGCCGTGTGAAGCCCACCTGCCTTTATCGTAAAACTGCCCGAGTTCCGGGTCGTCTTTCGTCGGCAAATCCGCAAAATAATGTTCACGTCCTTCCGTGCCCGAGATGCCCGCATTCGATGCCATACAGTTCATGCCGACCGTCCAAAAAAGACGGCCTTCCGGGTCAATCATCCACCATTTACCGTCGCGCTTTTCGGTGCGAAACCAACCCGTTGCTTCCGATTTCGGTCCTGCCGTCCAGCCGCCGTATTGGTTTCTGTTCTTTGGTTCGACGTTAGCGGCAATGTCTTTTTGTTCTTTTTCGCGCATCGTTTTTAAGTCCTCGCGCTTGTGAATTTTGTTATTCCAATCGCTGTGTACGTGTTGCCCGAATTCGTCGATAAAGGGGAAAAAGTCAGTCGTATCGCGGGTTGTCAGTTGACCCGTGGCGCGTACATTATCAATTAAAAAGTCGTTTTCGGAAGTCGCGTAGCGCGAGCGGAAGGTTATCTCCTGAATGGCGGCAATGTCCGTTTTTAACTTGCCCGGTGCGCCGCGCATGCCTACGATATCGAGCTGCGGCTCGTGTACCCACGGCGTCCACGCGAGGTCAACGGTAATGGTTTTGCTTTCGCCGGGCAGCAAATCCATGTAGTCCGAGCAGTACCAGCGTTTCAGTCCGTCGGGGTCGTTACCGACAAACATTTCTACCTGTATTTCCTCGTCGCCCGCGTTGGTTACGTCGGCTTTGACTTGGTGATAGCCCTTGAGATTCCATGGTTTATCGGCAGCGGCTAAGAGTTTTACCCCCGGTTCGATGTGGTCGGTGCCGTTGGTGACGTGCAGGGCGTTTCCGTCCGCTCCGGCGATGAGTTTAAAGACGGCATCCTGCGGAAAAACCGTTTTTTCGTCGAAGTCGGTTTCAAAGTCAAAAAGCACCAAGTCTTTTTTAACGGATACCTTCGAAGCGGAAGAAGTCGCACAGCTCGACCAATAGGCAAGAAAGGCACAAAACACGAGAAAACAGGAGAGAAACAGAATATTCTTTTTCATGGAAAATTGGTTTGAAAGATGTCTTTTATCCGAAAAACCAAATTAGGGTGAAGGAGACAGGCGGGAAAAGAAGGGGGCTTGACAAAAACCGGACAGGGGGGAATTGGAGTATTTTTTAGCGAAAAACTATTTTGCTACGGATTTCGTTTTTTCTGTACAGACATTGTATTTTTACAAAAAATTAAATCTATATCATGGCAATTATCATTTCAGACGATTTAATCGGCAAAACCGGGCTGTCGGAAAAAGAATTGAAAACGGACTTTGCGTGTTGGCTGTACGCACAGGAAAAATTATCATTGGCACGTGGTGCCGCTTTCTTAGGTATTACGCGCATGGAAATGCAAGAAGAGTTGTCGAAAAGAGAGATAAATATTCACTATTCGGAAGCGGATGTGATGGAGGATTTATCGAATTTGAGTAAAATTATGAACTGATTTTTGAATTGATTACGAGTTGATTTTTACGCCACAAGAGCTACTACCTTTCCAAAAGACAGTAGCTTTTCTGCTTTAAAATCACCCCTTAAAAAACGACCCAAAAAACACTTCCTCCCCCGTAACCTTCACCAAAAAATACCCCGACGGCAACCCACTCACATCAAGCTGCACTTTACCTGTCTGCTGCTCATATTGCTGCGTAAAAAGTAGTTGACCCGCCACAGAATAGACCTCCACGATAAAATCACTCGCTTGCAAAGCCTCCGTTTGAACAGTCAGCACCGATTGCACGGGATTTGGAAAAACAATCAAAGTGTTTCGATTGTCGGAAGGGTTAAAAATCCCCGTCGTGCCGCCGTAATTCAGTCCGCTTTCCGCCGTCCCGCCCTCGGTTATGGTGTAGTGTTGATTCAAAGCGGGCAAAGCGAAAGTCTCTTCTTCGCCCGTTGTCCATTCAACGGTCAAACTCTCGACCGCCGTTGCCTCGCCCAAACCGATGTGCTGCATCAGCGTACTTTGACTTGACCAACTGCTTCCTGCGGTTACCTCATGATAGTGTAAAACGCCTGTATTGTCCAAAAGCGAAATTTTTGCGCCGACGGCATCGCGATTGCTTGTCGTTCCGACTAATTTCAGAGTAACCCAACTGCCCGCTCGTTCCGCATTTTTGTACAACTTTACTCCCGCTTCTGCATTGCGATTAGCGACTAAAATATCCGTATTTCCGTCTAAATCATAATCAAAATGCGCCGCGCCGTAGCTGTTTTCCGTACTGCAAACGGAATTATCCGTTTCTGCTTTTTCAAATGTCGAGTCACCCGCATTGCGGTACAAAACATTGGGTGCGGCACTGATGGTATTGCCGTTTGCTACGTAGATGTCTTCGTGTCCGTCATTGTCAAAATCCAAAAAGAAAGTACCCCAACCCATGCCGCCGTCATCGACCGCCGCCGATTCGGAAATTTCCGTGAAAGTCCCGTTGCCGTTGTTTAATAACAAGATGTTTGCCCACAAATTGGCAATGTAAATATCCAACCAACCGTCGTGATTGACGTCGCCGACATCCACGCCCATGCCGAAGCTCGCCGTATTTGCCTCCGTCGCCGCGCCGACTTCCGTAAAGCTGCCCGTGCCGTCGTTTTGATACAGGAAATTGGGATTATTACCGTCATGCACGAGGTACAAATCCGCGTCACCGTCTTTGTCATAATCGAAAAAAATCGTACCCATTGCCTGTCCCGAGTCCAATGCGCCCGCCGCGAAAGTATAATTGGTAAAAGTCAAATCGCCGTTGTTTAGATACAGCACATTTTCCGTCGCAAAATTTGAAATATACACATCCAAAAAGCCGTCGCCGTTCACGTCCGCCATATTGACCGATTTGGGAAATCCCTGCTGGTAAATGCCCGCCGCAAAGCTGATTTCGCTGAAGGTTTCGTTCCCGTTGTTGAGATAAAGTCGGTCGGCTTCCGATTTATTACCGACGTATAAATCGACGAATCCGTCGTTGTTTAAATCACCCCAAACCGCCGCCTGTGTGTATATGTCCGCGTCCGCTAAAATGCCCGCCGTTGCGGTAATTTCGGTGAAAGTCGCGTCGCCGTTGTTGCGGTACAGCGCATTTTCGGAAACGGTATTGCAGACAAAAAAGTCGTCATAACCATCGTTGTTGAAGTCGCCGACGGCTATGCTTTCGTTGTCGGCGGTCAGGTTGATGCCGGCCTCCGTGCTGCGGTCGGTGTAGCCGTCTTGTGCCTGTGCGAGTAAGCAGAATAAAAGGAGGAAATACGTGAATTTATATTTCATAGTTTGATTATTTTATTCCGTGAAAATGCACCGTCTGCGCTTCTCGATTTATGATTTTATTTTTCTTTTTAAAAGCCGCAATCATCAATTCTTCCTGCTCCCGGGGTCGATAAAATTCATACTTTTCTAACCACTCCGCCGCCTCTTTTTCCGCGCCCGTCGCATTTTTCAACAGCATCATGCGGTAGATGACCGTATAATTTTCGGGATTGATTGTCAATGCACTTTGCAGCATTGCCTCGGCTTTTTCGTAGTCATTTATTTGATAATAAATCTGACCCAAATCCGCTAAAAGTTGTACGTCTTCCGGATAAATTTTCAGCAACCGAACCCAATAAACGAGCGACTCGTCAAAGCGGCCTTGTACAAAATATGTCTGCCCCAAAAAGTAGGTAACTGTATTATTCTCGGGAAAACGGTTCTGCAAATCGCTCAATATTTCTTCTGCCGCAAACACGTTACCCTCCGCGAGCAAAGCACGCGCCCGGTTCAATTCTCCGTCCGGTCGAGCCGGAGCCAGTGTACTCACTTTTTTAAAAATTGCGTCGGCTTTTCTGTAATTTTCTTCCCGCAATAAGGCAATGCCGTAGTTGTTGTACCTCTGCCACAAAGGCGTTTGACTTACACCCGCGTCGGTCGTATTTTTCACGGCGGAAGTCAAAGTAATCACCGGAATTTCGGGCGCAAGCCCCTTCTCATATATCCAATCCTTAATCGCCTGCACCTCCCGATTTTTTGCAACGGTCGTCGAGTCGGCAAAGGTGAAATTGTTGATTGCCGCGTTAAATTTTCGGTAGTTCAGCCGCGCTTGAATTTCGCTGACTTCCGCCCCCGGCGGCACCGCAAACCGGTAGCGCACAATATGGCTCAAGCCCGAAGGAATCGCCCCTTTATAAGCCGTCGCTCGCCAGTCGTGTACGTTTCTGCGGTCGATGACACCGCCTCTTTCATCCAACAAAATCGCTTTGAAAAAATGCGCCGTGCTGTCCGTATTGCCGCCCGCGTCCGTATCGCCCGAGACGAAAACCGTTTTTCCGGCTTTATCGGTTGCCTTTACCTCTAACCACATTTCGTTGGAATCATTCGTGCCGGAGGGTAAACTGTGACCCGTGTTTTTGTTGCGTACCACGATTTCCAAGACCACTTCATCTCCCGCTTTTATCGGCGGTAACACTTCCGTCGGTTCGAGTTCCCGGTCATTGATTATTACCGAAAAAATATCCGTTTCCGCCACGTCGTTTTGCAAATATGCCCGCACCGCGTCGAGTTGTTGCGGATGATTGTTCAGTACCGGTAATGCCGTATTCGCTGCCGCAAAACGGTGATTTTTGATGTAGCCGTCGTCATTTCCCGCATCTTGCGAAGGCACTTTTTGCATGTGACAGGAAATACAATTTTCCTCGGCACGGCTGTAAAAAGCACGCGGATGTTTGCCCGAAAACGCCGTGCCGTACCAGTCATCGTAGTGATTTTGTCCGCGCTTCCAACGGTAGTCGTTGACCTGCGGCGGCACGGAAACCTTGTGGCAGGTCGCACAAAATTCGTCGCTAGATAAGTAAGGACTCGACAGCGACGCGCCGTGCGGCTCGGGTTTTGTACGAATAAAAAAGCGACGCAAATCCGCATGCTCACCGAAAACCGTGCGTCCCAGTGCCTCATAACCGGGGTCGTCGATGATGTAATTTCCGTTGCCCGTCACGTCGGTTGCCGACTCGACGGCGTGGCAACTCAAACAGGTAATTCCCTTTTCCGCCTGCGGATGATTAACGAAAAAGTCCTTTTCCGCGTTTTGCATTTCGCCCGTCAGCAGCAGCAGCGGGTCGTGGCAAGAGGCACACCAACGCGCCTTTTCCGTACCGTTGTCCGCCAACATGACCTCAATGGATTTTTGATAATACGGATTATTGAAAGAAGAAAAATGATGCGCCGACTCGTTCCATTGCGTATGAATGTCGGGGTGACAACCCGCCTCGCCGCAAGACGCGGAATTGTCCAAAACGGCGGGGTCTAAGTAATGCGCCCCCGCGACTACGGCCGCACCGGGGGCAAACGCGTCCGCAGTTTTTTCCGCGCCCTTTTGCTCAATCGGCAGAGAAATCAAGACCGCCAAAGCAAAAAGCAAGTGAGAAATAAACAACGTTTTGAAGAAAGGGTGCTGCCGAGTTCCGCTGCGACGCACGACCCTCGGCGCGGGCGGCTTGTAAAAGTGAAAATGCTGTTTGCGCCGTAATTTTAAATGTATAAAAAATCCGAGTACCGTTACCGCTACCGAAGCCAAATGCACATTTAATATCGAATTTTTTTGCGGAGTCAAATCGGTATCGTACAGCAGAAAACCCGTGATTATCGTCGTCGCCAACGAAAGTGTAAGAAACAAGCCCGCCGCCGTTGCCGCGTAGTTTTGGCGGTGCGGCATAGTCTTCAGATGCGGGTACAGAAACAAAAGTAAAGGCAGAATGACAACCGTGCCCGCCGCAATGTGAAACAACAAAGTACCGCGATACGCCGCAAAAAGTTGATTGAAATCCAACGCGAACAACAGGAGACTGTTGACCAGGAGGGTCGCGTACAGACCCAACAGCACCATAATTCGATTGGCTTGCCGACGGTTGTTTTTCTTCATTTCTCGATTATACTGATTTGGTCGGAGTCTTCCGATATTTTGTAAAAAGTATCGACCGCGAGGTCACGGTAAATGCGGGTTTTTCCCTTGCCCGCCGGTTCGATTCTCAGGCTGTCGATTATGGTTGCGTTGCCTAAACCGAAAGTCACCGGAAACTCGGATTGCGACAAATAGCTGTCCGAAGACTTGACGCGGCGCATTTGTTTTTTACCGTCGTAAAAAACCGTCAGCAGGGCGTCGATTGCGTTCGGATTTCCCGTTTCCGATTGCACCAAAATGCGCAGAAACCGATTGTTCGTTTCGGTATCGTTGCGCAGTAAATGCACCGCGCCGTTGTTTTCCGTTACCAGTAAATCCAAGTCACCGTCGAGGTCGATGTCTGCGTAAGCCGAGCCGCGTGCCACCATTTTTTGCTGCATCAATCCGCCGATTTTTGCCGCTTCGTCCGTAAAAACGCTTTTGCCGTTATTCACAAAAAAATGCGGTGCCTGTTTGTAAGAAATGTTCGCCGCTTTTTTGGCAATGTCCGTAAAAACGTGACCGTTCGCAGTAAACATATCCAAGTCACCGTCAAGGTCGGCATCGACTAAAGTGATACCGAAAGTCAGCGTCAGAAAACTCGGTTTGCCGACCCGAGAGGCGTAGGCGTTATCCTTAAAAGTGCCGCCGGGCAGGGCGCGATAGAGGCTGATAGGCTGCCGCGAAAAATTACCGATCGCAATGCTTTCGTAGCCGCTGTTGTCTAAGTCGCCGGCTGCGATACCCATGCCTGCGCGGGGTTGTCCCTTTTGGTTATAGGCGATGCCCGCCTGCGTTCCGACTTCCCGAAAAGTCCCGTCGCCGTTGTTTTGAAAAAGCAAATCGGGCTGCATATCGTTTGCCAATACCAAATCGGGATAACCGTTTTTGTCAAAATCAACGGAAACAATACCGAGAGTTTTCAGCGGGGCGACATCGCCGACTCCCGTAAAGCCGCGTGCCCGGGTTTGCTCCGAAAAAGTGCCGTCGCCGTTGTTGTAGTAAAAAACGCCCTGCTCACCTTCGTACAGATTCGGGTGGCAATAATTATCGTTCACCCCGTCCAAAGAACAGAAGACGTTGCGGTCGATTGCTTGTGACCACTTGATGTAGTTACCTACAAACAAATCGAGGTAGCCGTCTTTATCGACATCCGTAAAAATCGAAGCCGTACTCCACACTTTTTCACCCGCCGTACCCGTCGCTTGCGCGACTTCCGTAAATTTTCCGCCGTCATTGCGCAGCAAAAGATTTTCTTCCAAAGCAGTTACATAAAAATCATCGTCGCCGTCGCGGTCATAGTCCCCGACCGTAATGCCGAAGCCGTAAGCACTGACTTTATCCAAGCCCGTTGCTTTGGTTTGCTCGACAAAAGTGCCGTCGCCTCGATTGCGATACAGACGCAGCGACGGTACATGCTGCGTCTCGCTTTTCTCCCACGCGCCGCCGCCGACGAGTAAAATGTCTTGAAGATTGTCTCGGTCATAGTCGATGAATGCCGCGCCGCCTCCCATAATTTCGGGCATAAAAAACTCGCCGTAGGCACCCGATTGATGCCGAAAGTCGATGCCCGCCCGTTCGGTTATTTCGGTAAATTTTATGTCCGCCGCCGGCGAAATTACCTCCGATTTTCGCGCTGCCGGTTGCTCTTTTTCGGTGCAGGCGGCGACGAAGAGGAGCAGGCAGAAGATTTCTATTGTTATTGCAGTGTGGTTCATTTTTCGTTTTTTCTCCGAAGGTGTCTGACACTTTCCGTCAAGTGAAGTTCGTAAAGTTCTGATCAGCAAAAAATCAGGCAAGTTCAGTGTTTGACACCTGATTACTGTTCATTTTTCCTTTAAACAGTTGTCAGACTCCCGCATTCGATTGATTTTAGCGGGAAACAGTATTTCTGTCTTTTTTGCCTGAAATTCGGAGTCAGACAACTTACCGATTTCGGACACCGACCGCTTGCATCGCGCCGTCATTCACTCCGGCTAAGATAGCTTTTTGCCCGTTGTGCAGTTGAATAAACGACAAGTCTTTAATGTCGCCCGGCAGAAATAAACCGCTTTCGTGCGCGTCGATTGCTGTAAAATTTCCCTTGCCGTCGCCGCGCAGATACAGACCGATGCCGGCGTCACCGCGCGGGGTTTCGATTTCTGCATTGTACAAATTGCCGGCGAGGACGAGGTCTTGTCTGCCGTCCTTATCGACGTCGCCGACGAGGATGTCGTTGACGGCGGAAAGCTGCGCGAGCATCGGCAGCGGTCGCATCTGCCAACCCGCCGCGCCGCGATTTTCAAGGTGCATTGAGGCAAAGGTTTTTGCGGTCAGCCGTTCGGCATTTGCCAAACCTTTTTTGCCGTAAATGTCCGCTAAGTTTGCCTCGGCAAAAGAATGATAGTCTTTAAATTTGAGCGCAATCGCCGGAATTTGTTCGGCGGAGCACTGACGACCGCGCACGGGATACTGCTCACCGTCCTGATAGTAACTCAGCACGACATCGGGGCGACCGTTTCGGTCAAAATCGGAGGCAAAGACCTCAAAAGGTGCGTCGGGTGTAGCTTTGTACTTATAATTTTGTCCCAAATTTCCCGCAACTAAATCTATATCTCCGTCCCCGTCAAAATCGCCTTGAGCCAAACTGTACCACCAGCCTTCGGAGTCGGGCAGAGTCGTCGGTTCGGCAAATTTTTCGCCTTCGTTTACAAAAAAAGTCAGCGGCATCCATTCTCCGACGACGACTAAATCCAAGTCATTGTCGCGGTCAATGTCCAAAAATTGTGCGTCGGTTATCATGCCGAGGTTGCGCAGCCTCGGAGCGAGGTCGTCGGTAACATCCGTAAATTTTCCGCTTTCGTTTTGCAATAAATAACTCGTGCCCGGCTGTGTGTAGTGACCGGGTTTCAGTCTGCCGCCGATGAAAAGGTCGAGGTCGCCGTCCGCATCGAAATCTGCTGCCGTAACGCGCCCGCCGCTGCCCGTAATCGGCGGTAAAGCCTCCGTTGCTTTGGTAAAAATGCCGCCGTCATTGAGGTACAGACGGTCTTGCAGCGACTCGGGACGGCGCATAAATTCATTGCCGCCGCTGACGACATACAGGTCGGCATCGCCGTCACTGTCCGCATCGAAAAACAGCGCACCGAGGTCTTCAAAGTCTTTATCGGCGGCAAAAGGTGCGGTAATGCGGCTAAAGCCGCCGTCGGTTTTTTGCAGGTAAAGCGCGGCGGTCGTACCGTAGGCATTTCCCGCAAAAAAATCATCGAGACCGTCGCCGTTTGCGTCGACGACCGCTAAGTGACCGCCGAGTTTGGAGGTCGCGTAGGGGAGGAGCGGCTCGATGCTGTAATCGTCGAAATCATTTTCGCGGTGCCGGGCATTTTCGGGTAAAAGGCTGTCTAAGGTCACGAATAAACTTCGGTCTTCGCGTTGTTTTTCACCGACTTTCGTACCCGTTTTTTTGACAGTTAAAAGTTGATTGACGGCGACATTTTCGAGCGTTTGCAGTGTGCCGTCCTGCCACAGAATTTCAATTCTGTTGACGATTTCGCTTTCATTCAAACCAAAATGTAAGACAGGCTCGACGGCGGACTGATAACCGTGCGTCAGACTGAAATGCCGACTTTGCGTCGTTTCGTCGGTCATGACATCGACCTGCGCACCGATGCCGAAACGGTTGTTTTTATCGCCCGCCAAACGAACGCGCAGATAATTTTTTGCGGGCAAACGGTTTTCGTAAAGGGCGGCAATTTGGTCGGTATTGTTGACGATTAAATCCAAGTCGCCGTCATTGTCAAAGTCCGCCGCAGCGCAGCCGTGCGAAAAACCGGTCAGGTCGATACCCCATTTTTCACCGATATTTTCAAAGCCCAAACCCGTGTTCGCGCTCGTGTTTCTGAAGGCGAAATTGGGTACGGGTTCGGAAGGAATGTCTTCGTGACTGATAAAATCTATGCTGCGCGTCAGGTTGATTTTCATTTTCATCGCATTGTGAAAATCACGGTTATTGACCTCGCGCTTGATGCCGTTGGTGATGTAAATATCCTGCCGTCCGTCATTGTCGAAATCGGCAAAAAACGGTGCCCAACTCCAGTCGGTTGTCGCCATGTTACCGAGTTGCGCGACGTTACTGAATATCGGTGTATTGTTGTCTGCGCCGAGGTTGCCGCGATTGAGTTGCAGGGCGTTGTACATGTATTGGTAATGAAAACCGGCGTTGACGACATCCCAAAAAGCCTGCGGATTCATGCTCGCCATGTTTTCCTTCGAGCGGCGGTTATTGCGCGGTGTCATATCGACCTGCAGGAGGTCTTGCAGTCCGTCGTTGTTGATGTCGGCGGCGTCGCAGCCCATACCGAACAGAGAAGTTTGGAAGGTGGTCTCTTTGATTTTATCGGTAAAAGTGCCGTCGCCGTTGTTGAAGAAAAAACGGTCGGGCGTGGCAAAATCATTGGAAATATAGACGTCTTCGTAGCCGTCGTCGTTAAAATCCGCGACACTGATACCCAAACTCAAACCGTAGTTAGCGATACCGCTCGCCGCCGAAACATCGGTAAAAGTGCCGTTGCCTTCGTTGCGATACAGGCGGTCGCTTTCGCCGAGGTCGGGATTTCGCATTTTACTTTTATAAAAAAAGATGCCCGCGCCGAAAGGAGCTTTAGGGTAATTGGCGACCAAGCAGTCTAAATCGCCGTCTTTGTCATAGTCAAAGAAAACGGATTGGACGGAAGAACCTGCGTCGGCCAAGCCGTATTGCTTTGCGGATTCGGTAAAAGTCAGGTCTCGGTTATTGACAAAAAGCAGGTTGGATTTATCGCCGTCTTCACCCGCTGCGCTGACGTAAATATCTAAGTAGCCGTCGTTGTCTATGTCAACCAAAGTCGTACCCATGCACCATTTTTCGGGCGCGGCAACGCCGGCGGTTTCGGTAATGTTTGCAAATTTAAAATCGCCGAGGTTGCGGTACAGTTGATTGCCCGTCATGTTGCCCGAAAAGAAAATATCGGTCAGTCCGTCGTTGTCAAAGTCGCCGGTCGCTACGCCCGCGCCGAGGTAGAGATAAGGAAAAGTGAAGTAATTAACGGAGTCGGTTTCGGTGATACGGTTATTAAAAGTGATGCCGGAAGCAGACGCGGAGACTTGTCTGAAGGCGGGAGCATTGTCCGGTTTGCAGCCGAAAATCAGGAAGGTGAGGAAGAGGATAAGAAAAGTGTATTTCATGTTCTGTGAAAGAAGAGGCAAAATCGGCAAATACTCAAAAGGTGACTTTGAGTCACGCTGTGAGTATTTGCGGATTTTGCACGGTAATTTTACAAAAGTCGAACCCGTAAGACAAAAAACAGAAGAGTCTCACCCGATTAGAAAATCAAATGAAACTCCTCTTTTGATATGAAGAATTTTTACTTACGAGCCGGAGTTTTATGCAGTTAAAAACTCTTGAATACGGATTGATAAATATCGCGGTAATCGAAGCATCGTAAACCGTCGTTTGTAAGCACGAACAAATAAACGAATCAACAGATAAACAATCCCCGTTACATACAACACGGATTCTGTGTCCAGTCCGGTCGCAGCAGCATTTCGTTTTGCGGTATCGGTGCGTAGTAATACGGCTCGAAAGAGCTTTCGTTGCTGACATCCACGGCGGGGTTCAGCGGCAGTTCGCGGTCGAATTCGCGGTCGGCGGTAGCTTCGGCGACGATTTGATTTCTGACCATATCGAACCAGCGTTCCCATTCGGCTGCCAGCTCCCAGGCGCGTTCCTGCAAGACGGCGGCGTGAAATTCATCACCCGACAGACCCGCCAAATCTACATCCGCATCCGGCGTATTGATATCTAAACCGGCGGCGCGGCGGCGGACTTGATTGACTGCTTCGTAGGCCGCGAAATTCGGCGCACCGTCGGCTTTGTTTTGCGCTTCGGCGTACAGCAAATGCACGTCTGCCATGCGCAAAACATAAGCATTGAGGCTGCTGATTTTTGCCGACTCAAAGCCCCGCGTTTTTTGGTAATACGGGTGCGCCTGTGAGGTGTTTTCCCAAGAAATATTGCCGCTGAAGGTCGTTTGAAAAGTGACGTCTTTGCGGCGTCCTTCGGGAAATTCCTCGAAGAAATTAATTTCCGCGTAGTAGTCGTCCCAGCCGCCTTCTTCCGCCTCGGCACTGATAGAAAAGGGCATACGGTTGGCGAGCTGCCAATCGCCGCAGTTGTCGCAGGATTGAATTGCCAGGATGCTTTCGCTGTTGTTCGGATTTTCGGGCAGCCAAATCGCTTCAAAATCGGACAGCAGTGCGAAAGGAGAATTATCGACCACATCCTGCGCGAGAGAGGCGGCACGAGCATAGTTTTCCGTTCTTTTTAAAGGCCAACCCGCACTCGTCAAATATACTTTTGCGAGCAGAGATTTTGCGCCCCAACTGCGCACGCGACCGGGTTCGCCCAGCCAGTTTTGCGGCAGATTTTCTACGGCAAATTCCAAATCGGCAATGATTAAATCATATACTTCCGACTCCGGAGAGCGCGGTTCTTCGCCCGTTGCCGTGTTGCGAATAATCGGCACCGGACCGTACATTCTGACCAAGCTGAAGTAAGCCCAACCGCGCAAAAACGAGGCCTCGGCGACGAGCGCGTCGCGGCTGAAAGACTGTTCGAGGTTTTCAAAATTATTCAAAACCGCATTGGCGAAAAAGACGGTTTGGAAGAGCACATCCCAGTTGTGACGCTTCAACCAATCGTAAGAAGGATTAGCGGTAAAGCGGTCGAAAGCGCGGTAAGGCTCCTTGTTACTGCCCTCGCGCGAGGTGACATCATCGCCGCCCAGCATAGTCAGCCCGCCCTGTGCGTTGAGATAATACTCCATGAACGGACGGTAAGCGGCAAAAACGCCGGCTTGTAATTCTTCGTTGGTTTGATAAAAAGTCTGCGGTGTAAGTAAGCCCTGCGGGTCTTCTTCTAAGTCGGCGCAGGCACCGAAGGTAAATACAACTGCCAAAAACAACGGCAGGTTTTTGCAAAGTGTTCTATATCGCATAATTACTATTTGTTTAAAAGTTTAGTTGTTTAGGCGTTTAATCGTTTTTAAAAGACTAACTGCCCGAACCTGTTTAGACCGGATTTGTCCGGTCTGCTCAAAATCCCGCATTCACTCCGAAGGTGATTACCTTCGGGTTGGGATAAGTACCGTTGTCGATACCCAAATCGACGTTGGAGTCGCCCGCGCCCGATACTTCGGGGTCATAGCCTTTGTAGTCGGTAAAAGTAAGCAGATTTTGCCCGCTGACGTAAACCGTCAGACTTTTAAAGCCTTTGACGGCGGGCACGGTGTAGCCCAAGCGCACGTTGCGCAGACGAATAAAACTCGCATCTTCGATAAAGCGCGAATCTTCCGGTGCCTGAAAGTTGGTGGACGAAAACGCGGGCGTATCCGTGTCTTGATTAGTCGGCGTCCAGCGGTCTCTGATGTCGCCGTGCGTCGGGGTTTTGACGTCGCCGCTCGTGCCCATCATGACGGCTCTTTGCACGTTAAATACGTCTTGCCCCATCATGGATTGCAAGAAAATATTCAATTCGAATCCCTTATAACTGACGGTGTTGTTTAATCCCCAAATCAAATCCGGCGCACCGTTGCCGATAATGGTTACGTCTTCTTCGTTGATGACGCCGTCTTCGTTGAGGTCGCGGTATTTGGTATCACCGGGCTGCAAACCGTACACGGCTGCTTCCGACTCTTCGTCCGTATTCCAGGTGCCGTCGTTGATGTAGCCGACAAAATTTCCGAGTTCGCCGCCGACTTCTACGCGCGAAAGCAAACTGCCCGAACCCGCAAAACCTCTGCCCGGAAAGATGACGTCATTGTTGCCGATGTCCAAAACGGTGGTCTTATTTGCCGCCAAATTGAAAGCAATATCCCAACGTAAATCTTCGCGGTTGAGCGCAAGGTAGCCCAAATCGACTTCAAAACCCTTATTGCCGATTTCACCGACATTTTGCAAGACCGCACCCAAGCCCGTGTAGGTCGGTGTGCTGACGAAAAGCAGCAGGTCGGAGGTGGTTTTGGTGTAATAATCAAAACCGGCGGTCAGTCTGCCGTCCATAAAGCCGAAGTCGATACCGATGTCGGTTTGAGTGGTGGTTTCCCAGCGCAAATTCGGATTGGCGGCTCGACCGGGCGCGATGCCGATGACGGGCGCGGTGTTGTCCAAAACGGGGTTAAACGCCGTCGGACTTGTTTGCAGTAAAGCAAGCGAAGAGTAAGGAGAAATAGCCTGATTACCGACCTGCCCGTAACTCGCGCGGAGTTTTAAGTTGTCGAAAATGCCTAAATCTTTGATGAAGCCTTCTTCGCTCAGTCGCCACGCGGCGGCTACCGAAGGAAAAACTCCGAAGCGGTTGGCTTCCGGAAATTTGGAAGAGCCGTCGGCGCGTACCGTACCGGTGAAGAGGTATTTGTCGTCAAATTCGTATTCGACGCGACCGACATAAGAGCGAATGGCTTCTGCGGACTGACCGGAAGAAATAACCTGCGTTTCGGCAAAACCGATGTTGTTGATGCCTACGCTTTCTACCAAAAGATTTTGTCCGAAAGCAGCGGAGCCGTAGCTGTCCGAGTCCTGCTCTTCAAAAATGGCTTTAATACCGAAGTCGTGTTTCGCGCCGAATAATTTGGAATAACCCAAAACGTGTGTGTGCTGAAACTGCGTAAAGTCGCTGTTAAATACGTTCGCTTCCGTCTGCCCCGTCGTCGCATAGCTCGCCACGGCAATCGTCGAAGTCGCGTTGACATCTCTGACCCCTCCGGTAAAAGAGTAGGTGATGTCGTCGGTGATTTTCCAGTTAAAAAATGCGGTTGCCGTTGCGTTATTGGTTTGGCGGTTGTCGTTGCGTCCGAACGTCGAAGCCGTCGGCGAAACCGCGATAGACCCGTAGGGCGAAAACTTGGTCGGCGTGCCGTCTGCGGTAAAGGCTTCGGCGACGGGCGCGAAAATCAAAGCCGAGGCATTCGGGGCGAAAAGCAAATCGCTCGCAAAGCCGTTCAGAGCTTCCTCTTTAGAGTAAGTGATGTTCAAACCCGCCGTCATGCGGT
Organism: Saprospiraceae bacterium; assembly: GCA_020629965.1. Classification (GTDB taxonomy): domain Bacteria; phylum Bacteroidota; class Bacteroidia; order Chitinophagales; family Saprospiraceae; genus JAHDCG01. The sequence continues at coordinate 17,735 of JAHDCG010000058.1, forward strand.
CGTTGAGTTCAAAATCGAGATTACTGCGCAGCGCGAGTCTTTTGTAAAAATTGTTCGTTAAAATACCTTCGTTATCGACCAGGTTACCCGCCACGTAGTAGCCGATTTTGTCTTTTTTGCCGTTGAAAGAAAGTGTATAGTTCTGCGTCAGGGCTTCCGTACCTTCACGGTAGATTTCGTCTTGCCAATCCGTACCCGCACCGTTTTCAAATTCGGTGATGTCTTCTTCAAAAAACGCCGGCGCACTGCCGCCGACCGCCAACTGCTCGTTGACCAATCGGGCGTATTCGGCCGGACTCACGATGTCGATTTTCTTGGGCAAACTCTGCAAACCGAAAAAGGCATCCAAGTTGACATTCGAGCCGTCTTTGCCTTTTTTGGAAGTTACTAAAATAACACCGTTTGCGCCGCGCGAACCGTAGAGTGCCGTTGCCGAAGCATCTTTCAAAACCTGAATCGACTCGATGTCGCTCGGGTTTATTGCTCCGAGACTTGCCCCGAGGATGCCGTCTAAGACCACTAAAGGACTGCCCGACCCGGTGATGGAGTTCGTACCGCGAATCCGGATACGCGCATTATTGCCCGGCGAGCCGTTGGTATTACTCACCTGCACACCCGCCGTGCGCCCCTGCAGGGCATTTTCGACGCGGGTAATGGGCTGCGCCTCGAAGTCTTTGGCACTCAAGGAAGCAATCGAACCCGTCAAATCCACTTTCTTTTTGGAGCCGTAGCCGACTACGACTACCTCGTTGAGCAGGTTATCGGCGGCGGCGAGTTTGACATCCAAAGTTTTGCTCTCCGTCACTTTTATTTCCTGTGTTTGGTAGCCGGTGTAAGTGAAAATCAAAACAGCATCCGCAGCATCGACCGTCAGGGAATAAGTGCCGTCGAAATCGGTAACGGTGCCGGTAGAAGTGCCCTCGGCGAAAACGCTCGCGCCGATGAGGGTCTCTCCGGAAGCTGCGTCGGCGACGATACCCGATATTTTGAGCTGAGCGAATGCGGAGACCGACAGAGTCAGCAGCAGTACTAAAACGAGATTTCGTTTTAGAAATCGGCAGGTAATTATTTTTTTCATACAGTAAGAAAATTTAGTGTTGTGTTTTGGATAGTTAATTTTTCCCGAAAAACGGAAACGGGTGATTTTTTTTCAAAATTTCGCCCTTTTTTCTTTAGCCAAGGTATGCGTTTATCGCAGCACGGAATTAACGTAAAAAGCGCTAATCACGGATGTCCGGTTTTTGTCCGGTGCAGGGCGAAAAGGTAGTGCGGCATTGGGCTTTTCTTTAGGTTGCAGGTGCTCGGCGGTGGCTTTTGCTTTTACAAAGCCTAATGACGAAAGTCGATGTTACGGTGCGGGTCGCCTTTTTTTTTAACAAAACGAAACAAGTAAAAACCATCAGCAGTATGCGCTTAACAGCATTTAAGTACGCGGCTATCGTCGCCTTCGGAGGATTTGTGTTCGGTCTCGATGCCGCTTTGATTTCCGGAACGGTAAAATTTATCACCGCCGAGTTTGACCTGACGGACTTACAAGTCGGCAGCGTGGTCAGTGCGCCGGGTTTCGGGGTGATTTTCGCGCTTTTGGTCACCGGATATTTTGCGGATAGTTGGGGGCGCAGAAAGACTTTGCGGGTTATCGCACTTTTGTATTTGGTGTCGGCGGTTTCTTCGGCATTTGCGCCGAGTTATTTTGCGCTGCTCGCCGCACGTTTTTTGGGCGGTTTGGCATTTACGTCGTTATCTTTGGCAGCCATGTATATCGGAGAAATCGCGCCCGCCGAGCAACGCGGTAAACTCGGAGCGATGAACCAAATCAACATCGTGGTCGGGCTGTCGGCGGCTTATTTTATCAATTATCTCATTCTGCAACTGTCACAATCGGATGCGGCGTGGGTGGCGGATTGGGGCCTGCGTGAAAACACTTGGCGTTATATGTTAGGTACCGAGATTATTCCCGCTGCGCTGTGGACGGTACTGCTGCTGACGGTGCCGCGCAGTCCGCGTTGGTTAATTTTAAAAGGAAAAACTGAGGAAGCAAGAGCAGTGTTAGCACAACTGCTGCCCGCAAATCGGGTAAGCGCGGAAATTACGGAGATAGAAGCGAGTCTGGAAACTTCGGACAAAGAATTGTCTTATGTTGAGCAAATAAAGAGTCTTTTCGACTCCAAACTCAAAAAGGCGGTGATTATCGGTTTCACCTTTGCGGTAGTGCAGCAGATTACGGGTATCAATGCTATTTTATTTTACGCACCGACGGTCTTCGAGCAGTTGGGACTCGGTACGGATGCGGCTTTTATGCAGTCGGTTTGGGTCGGAGTATGCAGCGTGGTTTTCACGGTTCTGGCTTTGCTGCTGATTGATAAAGTCGGTCGTCGCCCGATGACGGTGGGCGGTTTGCTGTGGGCGGTACTGAGTTTAGGGCTGTGTGCATACGGTTTTAACGAAGCGACTTATACTTTGCAGGAAGCGGATTTGGTGAGTATTGAAAATTTGGAAATCACTAAACTGCAAACGATGTTCGATGTGGAATACGGCTCGGATATCGAGTTTAAATCCGCCCTGCGCACGCGCCTCGGTGACACGGATGCACGGGCTTTCGAGGGTGATTTGTTGCAAAAAGCGAGTAAACTGCCGGGCACTTTGATTTTATTCGGGATTATGAGTTTTATTGCGGCTTTTCAGTTTTCGGTCGGTCCGATTATGTGGGTCGTTTTTTCGGAAATTTTCCCCGTACACGTGCGCGGTGTGGCTATTCCCGCCTTTGCTTTGGTGACGAGCATCGTGAGTTATTTGGTGCAGCAGTTTTTCCCGTGGCAGTTGACGAATATGGGTTCGCGTGACATTTTTCTGTTTTACGCGGTGACGTCGGCGATTGGTCTGGCGGCTTTGTTTTTTACCTTACCGGAGACTAAGAATAAAACTTTGGAGGAGATACAGGGGGAGTTGAGTAGTTAGTTTATGGTTTATGGAGAAGCCGCTGCATTTTGGGTGCAGCGGCTTTTTTGTTTAAACCGTAACGACTGCTTCTCTCTTATCGTTAATCGGATAATCCTGCACCAAAATATCGGTGGGAATGTTTAATGCTTTTGCAATACTTCTAATCATCGGTAAAGTGAGTTTTCTTTTTCTGTGTAAGATTTCCGATGCTCTTGATTTATAACCGATAATCTCACCCAACTGAGTTACATTGATGCCCTTGTCATCCATTCTGCTTTTAATCGCTTCTATCGGATCGAGACTCTCAATCGGATAATGAACGTCTTCGTACTGCTCGACAAAACTTGAAATCTTGTCTAAATATTCAATTTCGGGCGTACCTTCTTTTGCTCCGTAAGGCTATAAACCGCATCGAGTGCCGCCTCGTATTCTTCTTTTGTTTTTATGATTTTCAGAAATTTTCGGTAGTCCATAAATTGCCGGTTTTGTGTAATTGAATGCGCAAAATAATACTTTTACGTTACCCGCAACATTCAAAATTAACCAATACTGCAAGTCGCCCCCTCGGCGCAGCGCGACGTCACTATCGGTAGCAACGCATTTCAATCCGGTGTCGGCGGCACGGAGTGACGCGCCTATCGAACCTGATGCAAAAGGAACACCACGCTGTGCCGCCATGCAGCGGTCAAATTTTCATAAAAAAAAAGCCGCTGAAAACAAAACGTCCGCAGCGGCTTTCTTCAGTCATAAACCATAAACCAATCTACTCCTCCACCAATTTCCAAGTCCGCACCCAATCCACGTACATTGTATTCATCGAGTCGTCCGCCAAATCTTCCTGTGCGGCGATACCGCCCGCCCAGTCCGCGTCGATTGTCCATAAATCCCAAATCAAATTCAGATCGCGGGTAAAATCTCTTGCCGAAACGACGCTGCCCGCCGGCTCGCCGTCCAAATAGAACTGAATGTCGCGTGCGTTTTTCCACCACACGCCGACTACGTGATAGCCTTCGTTCCACTGCACACCGCGCAACGGATTGTCACTCGACAGGGCACGGTTGTCGAAGTTGCCTTTGGCGCGTTGAGTGTCGCCGTCCACGACGTGAAAATACTGTGAGTTCATTTGCCACGGAAAGTTCGGCTCACAGTCGCACGAAGGCTTTGAGTTGTTTTCAATGATATCGATTTCGTCGCGGTTGTCGATGTCGCCGTTATTCATCCAAAAGGTATTGAAAGCGGAAATGTGCGCCGTCTTGATGCGACTTTCGGTGTACATCGGGTAGTTAATTTGGGTGTTGGAAGTGATGCGCGAAGTCTCGAACCAACGGCTTGCGCCCTCGTCGAGCGTAGCTTTAATCCAAAGGTTGCCGTCTGCCACGCCCGAGTTTTCCGCTTTCATACGGACGGGCACGCCGTAGTTCCACAGTTCTTTTCTCCATTTTTCGGTGTCGAAGGTATCGAAATCATCGGTCAGCATTTCGACTTTTTCCCACTTTTGACCGGGGGGCGTTCGGTCGTCGATAGAAACGAACATCGGCAGGTTCGGGTCGGTATTTTCAAAGTCACGGACGACCGGCTCCGGGTCGGGCGTCATGTTGACCTCTTCGTCGTCTTTACAGGAGGTCGCCAAGAAAAGGAGGGCGCATACGGGTAATAAGAATTTTACAAACTTCATAATTTTAAAGTTTTATCGGTTAAGAATTTTTTAATGCAGTCGGGAGAAAAATCATATAAAAGCCGCTGCAAATCGAGTCTTGCAGCGGCTTTCAGATTGGTGCAAAAATTAAGAATTACTTAATCATCAATTTTTGACCGCTGATTTTACCGTCTTCTTCCACCCGAACGACGTGCATACCGGGCGCCAATGTGCTGACGTCGATTTGACCGTTCATAGTGTTAGTTTCCAAAACCAACCGGCCCGTCATGTTGTAAACCTGTACGTTCTTCTCCAAATTATTCGGAGTTGAAACAGAAATCAGGTCAGTCGCCGGGTTCGGTGCAATTTCCAAGCCTTCCAACACGGGGAAAGTCGTACCGGTGGACTCATCTACCTGCACAAACAAGTTCCAAAAAGTATCTTCCGCCGGGTCGTACTCGACGCGCACCTGCAAGATGTAGAACGCCGGGCTGTCCGTGTCCAAACTGCCGAAAACCGCTGCATCTTCGGGGAAAGTAAAATCGAAGTCGATAGTACCGTTCAACTCGCCCATGGTGCCGTCAGCGATGAACTGCTGCTCGTTGTACACTCTGCCCGACCAGTCCGGCGCGTACACATCGTAAGCCACCCACGCAGCCACGGCGTTGCCGATGTTGCCGTAAGATCCGGTAACGTTGAGGGTCGTACCCTGCGGAATATTTTCCGGGTAAGTATCGCCCGCCACGACTTCGTTGCCGCCGATGGTGTTGACTTCAATGGGACCCATGGTCGATTGTGCATTCATCGAAAATGCCAAAGCAAAAAGCAAAACAAGAGTGGTGTAAAAATTTCTTTTCATAATGAAGTTATTTAAAGTAAAGGGTTTGAAATATGCGAGTGCATAAAGTACTTTTGTTAAGTACAAGTTGCCTTCGCGTTATTTTTGATGCCCAAATATGAACAATTAAAGGATGATTGTCCGTATCGCCGTCTTGACAAAAACTATACAGAGCCTGTTTTTCGGCAGCTTGTCCGGTTTTTGTCGGGAATAGGTTTAAAATCGCGGTCGCCGATGAGTTTATTTTTGTATTATAACTCTTTCACCCGGTTAAAAATTCCTTGGTTCGTATGAAAAAAATTATTACGCTTTTTATTATTACGGCAATCTATCCCGCGCTTTTTCTCGCTCAATCTTTTACGAAAATTACGGATAGAGCAGGCTTCGGCAATCTGCGCAGCAACACCGGCACCGCCGTCGCCGACTACGATGCGGACGGGGATTTAGACATTTTTATCGTCGGTAAAAGAGATTACACTTCTGTGCAACCGTCCACGCACAGCCGCCTTTTTGCCAATAATAACGACGGCACTTTCACGGATGTGACGGTCACGGCGGGCTTCGATAACTTGTACGATTACGACGAAAGCGACCCCGGTTGGAACTACGGCGTGAAAATCGGTGCCGCCTGGGGTGATTACGACAATGACGGTTTTCCGGATTTGTGCCTGACCAATTATCAGCGTGTGCAACTCTTTCACAATGAAGGCAACGGCACTTTTGCCGAGGTCACGGCGGCGGCGGGTTTTCCGGTTTCGGACTCTTGCTACTACACCTCCGCGCTGTGGTGGGATTTGAACAACGACGGTTTTTTAGATGTGTACTTGTCGCGTTGGCGCGGTTGCGAAAATAATTCTTACTACGAAAATAACGGCGACGGTACCTTTACGGAAAAAACAAACGCACTCGGTTTGGGCAGCGCACACGATGAGACGTGGATGTCAATTCCGCTCGACGTCAATGCGGACGGGATGTGGGATTTGTACTTAGCCAATGACTTTGCGCGCAATGAATTATTCGTACAAAATGCCGACGGAACCTTCAGCGACCGGGCGGCAGACTACAATTTGGACATTTTCGGCAACGACATGGGCATTGCTTACGGCGACTACGACAATAACGGCGACTTTGATATTTTCGTCAGCAACATCGGAGAAAACCGCCTGTTTTCGCCCTCGGCGGACGGCAGCACTTACACAAATATTGCCGAGGAAACGGGCGTTTTTAATACCTACTGGGCGTGGGGCTGTCGCTTCGCCGATTTTGATTTAGACGGCGATGAAGACCTGTTTGTCGCCAACGGTTTTGAAAATGACTTCATTCAATTTCCTGCCTTAAAAACCAATTTTCTTTTTAAAAATCTGACGCGAGAAGGGCAAAACACCTTTGCAGATATTTCGACGGCAGCGGGTGTCGCTGCGGAAACCAATACCATTGCCGTCAACATTTTTGATTACGACAGCGACGGCGACCACGATATTTTTACCGCACAAACCAACGACATTCCGACCTTTTATGAAAATGAAATTATTGACGAAAATGCACCCGAAAACCTGCATTGGACAGGGATGAAATTAGAGGGAACAACTTCCAATCGCGCGGGCTTAGGAGCTTATGTGAAAATTTGGACAGACGGACAAATGCAACAAAGACTGTACACCGGCACGGATTTACTGTCGCAAAGTCTGCGCGGCGTACATTTCGGTTTGGGCGCTGCCGCGACGGTCGATAGCATGGAGGTGAAATGGAGTTCGGGCATTACGGAAACGCATTACGATTTACCCGCCGACATTTATTTACAACTTACGGAAGAGGAGGGCTACACCGTTTTGGATTTAGAGAGTCAAAAAATTTACGGCTGCCTCGACTCGCTTGCCTGTAATTATAACGCCGCCGCCACGGTCAGCAACAACGGCTGCACTTATCGCATGGCGCCCTCCATCAGCGGTAACGAAAACACGACTTATTTAGCAACGGAAACCTACACGACCGCCGCCGCACCCGGCAGCACTTTTCGCTGGAAAATCGAAAACGGACACATTCTCGGCGGACAAGGCACACCGGCGGTGACCGTGCAATGGGAAATCGCGGAAACCGGTAGGGTAGAACTGCGCGAACTCAACGACTGCGTAAGCGAAGCCGCCGTTTTAAACGTAAATCTGTCCTTCGACCCGACCGCAACCGAACACAGCATCGCCCGCCTGTGGAACGAAGCCTTGCTTTTTGCCATCCGCAATGACTTCGCCCGCCCGACCGTACACGCCCGCAATTTGCACCACCTCAGCGCGGCAATGTACGACGCTTGGGCGATTTACGATGCGCAGGCAAGACCTTACTTAATCGGTAATACCGTCGGCGATTTTACGAGTGATTTTACCGATTTTACTACCGAAGAAAACCGCATCGAAGCGCGGCGCGAAACCATCAGCTTTGCCGCTTACCGACTGTTGCACCACCGTTTTTTGCAGTCGCCGAGCTACTTGGTTTCCAAAGATGTTTTTAATCGTCTTTTCGCCGAAATGAGTTACGACGCTGACAACACTTCGACCGATTACGCAAACGGTGACCCCGCTGCCCTCGGCAATTTTATCGCGCAAACCTACATCGACTTCGGGATGCAGGACGGCGCGACCGAACTGCAAGGTTACGCCAATGCCTACTACGAAGCCGTCAATCCGCCCCTTGTCACCAATGAACCCGGCAACCCTAATCTCCGCGACCCCAACCGCTGGCAGCCCTTGGCTTTCGAGACTTTTATCGACCAATCGGGCAATTTGATTGAAGGCACCGTTCCCGATTTTTTGAGTCCCGAATGGGGTAACGTCACGCCCTTCGCCCTCGACCCGACGCAGGCAGAAACCTACGTGCGCGACGGCGATTTGTACAACGTATTCACCGACCCCGGTGCGCCGCCTTACCTCGATACTTTGACCGCAACTGCCGATAACGCTGCTTATCGCTACGGCTTTTCTTTGGTGTCGGTTTGGGCGTCGCATTTGACGGCGGAAGACGGTGTAATGTGGGATATTTCGCCCGCCGGCATCGGTAATCTACCCTTTGCGGATTTGCCGCGCAGCGTTACCGACTATCCGGATTTTTATAACTTAATCGACGGCGGTGACGGCAGTCCGGGGCATCGTGTAAATCCCGTTACTGGCGCACCTTATCCGCCGCAGATTGTGCCGCGCGGCGATTATACCCGAGTTTTGGCGGAATTTTGGGCGGACGGTCCCGACTCCGAGACGCCGCCGGGTCACTGGTTTACTATTCTGAATAAAGTGAATGACGACCCGGATTTGGTTAAAAAATTAGGCGGTAAAAACGAGGTTCTGCCTACTTTGGAATGGGACGTCAAATCCTACTTTATCCTCGGCGCGGCGATGCACGATGCGGCGATTGCGGCGTGGAGTGTGAAAGGTTGGTACGACTACATTCGCCCGATTTCCGCCATCAGATACATGGCGGAAAAGGGGCAAAGCACCGACCCGAACCTGCCGAATTATCACGTCGCCGGTATCGGTTTAATTCCCGGCTACATCGAGCAGGTGCAGGTCGGCGATGCCTTAGCGGGCGCGGACAATCGGCACGTCGGTAAAATAAAACTGTACACCTGGCGCGGACATCCGTACATTAATGACCCCGCTACGGAGGCAGCGGGCGTCGATTGGATTTTGGCGGAAGACTGGCTGCCCTATCAGCGCATTTCCTTTGTTACGCCGCCTTTTGCGGGTTATGTTTCGGGGCATTCGACCTATTCGCGCGCAGCGGCAGAGGTCATGACCTTGCTGACCGGCGACGCCTTTTTTCCGGGCGGGGCGGGGGAGTTTATCGCTTACAAAAACGACTTTTTGGTCTTTGAAGATGGTCCGAGTCAGGATGTCGTGTTGCAGTGGGCGACTTACCGCGATGCCTCCGACCAGTGCAGTTTATCGCGGATATGGGGCGGCATTCACCCGCCGGCTGATGACCTGCCCGGGCGCATCATGGGAGAAAAAGTCGGCAAAGAAGCCTTTGCTTATGCTGTGCCGTATTTCTCGACTCCCGACGCGGAAGAACCCGAAGAAACGGTACTTTACCCCAATCCGGCGGGGCAGTCGGCAACGGTCATTTTGACGGAAACGACGGCGGAAATGACTTTTGCAATATACGACGTGCAGGGGCGGCGCGTGACGGATTTTACGGCGGAATACGAACCGCTTTTTCGCTGTCATGCTTTGCGAGTCGGAAATTTGGCGAGCGGAGTTTATTTTGTAGCGGCGGGGGAAAGGGTTTGGAAGTTGGTGAGGGAGTAGGAGAAGGGTTAGTCTGATTTTTAAAACATCTCTCTGCATTTTTAAAAGCGTTCATTTGAACGCTTTTAAAATCCTTATCTGGTTTTTGTATCTTTCCGCCTGCAAAGCGACAGATTAAAAATCAACTATGAAAAAACAAGAAATCGAGGTTTTAGGCATTTCCGTAAAAATAAAAGCGGTAGGCGAAGACGACTATATCAGCCTGACGGATATTGCAAAAAGCGAAAGCGGACAGCCGGCGAAAGACCTGATACGCAATTGGTTAAAAAATCAGCGTACCCTGCTTTTTCTGACGGCTTGGGAGAAAGCGCACAATCCGGATTTTAAAAGCGACCAAATGGACGCTTTTAGATTGGAAGCCGCCAAACCTCGTTTTAATCCCTCCGTAAAAAGCTATACGGAAATGACCGGGGCGGTCGGCATTATCAGTCGGGCGGGCAGATACGGTGCGGGTACTTTTGCGCACGTAGAGATTGCCCTCTCCTTTGCTTACTGGTTGGAACCCGAGTTTCAGGTGTATTTTCTGAAAGAATTTAATCGGATGAAAAAAGAAGAAGCCGCCCTCATTGAAAGCAGCAGGAAATGGGCGTTTGAGAAATTGCTGCGCGGCGCGGAAGAATTCACGGCAGTAGCAAAATTCGGTTTGGAAGAGGTGCTGTCGAAGGAAGAAGAGGAGTAATTCTGAGTACGTCATTTCCGACGCAATTAAAAAACCGAATAAACAGGCATTTTACCGCGAGAGGTCAACAACTTAATTTTGCAAGAGGTACTGCCGTTCAAAAGGACAGTACCTCCGCACTTGCCGCATTTTAGTTCTGTTCCCCAAACTTCCGCCCGTACAATTTCCGATTAAACTCTTTCGCCGCCCGTACCATCGGCGCGTAAGGTACGTCCGTATTTCTCACAAAACCGACATTGTAATTTTCGCCGTCGTGCGCTCTGCCCGACTGCGGAGAGTCGATGTACTGAAACCAATGTGCGCCGACGAAGTACGGATTATCGACCACGGTTTCCATGTATTTTTTGTACATCCGCGCGCGGTCGGCTTGGTCGGTCGCGTGCACCAGGCCGGGGTGAAACAGTCCCGACTCCGTCGTGCCGATATGAAACTCTCCGATGAGACTCGGGCGGTCGATTTCCTTTAAAAATGACCAATATTTCTCGCCGAGCGCCTCTTCGTAAAAGTTATAACTGAACACATCGACGTATTTTTTTGCGGCTTTGCGCACCTCGGGTCCCATGCCCCAGGAGGCGAAGCGGCAACCCATGTACAGGTGATTGGGCATGACTTCCGCCAACGCGTCGTGCACCGTTTTGAAGTATTTGTCGGCGTAAGTCTCTAACAAGGCAGAAAAATCGGCGACCATTTTGTCCGAATAATTTTCTTTTTCAAGGTAGTCGATGCCGTCGTTCAACGTTTTCCAGTCTTTGATTTTAGTTTCCCATGCGGCGTTTAATGCGTCGATACTTTTATATTTTTCTTTTAAAATGCGCATGAACTCCGTCTTCACCGAGCTTTCTGCGGCGTTCCTTTTTAAAGCGTACAATACGATGCCGTACTCCTTTGCCGTCTCGCCGGGCATGCCCCAACTTTTTTCGTTGTCGATAAAAACACCGACGCACCACGGGTTGCCTTTGACTTCCTCGGCAACGACATCGACGGTGACTTTGACGCGGCGCGTAAACTCCGGGTCGAATACATCGGGCATCGGACCCCAATAATCCATACCCGATTTGACGGTTTGAAAATCGCCGATAATCCAGCCGTTGGCGAAGTAGGGCATTCGGTTTTCGTGGTAAAATTCGTAGGCCGCCCAGTTGCCGAAGGAGGTAAAACCCCAGTTCAAAAAGCGATCTTGGGTCACGTCAATCCATTTTTTTAAATGCGCACCGGGAGTCGCCTCGCCGTAGCGTCTTTCCAGATTTGCCTGATAGTGACTGAAGGTCTCGCCGTGCGCAAATTTGCCGATGTGTTGCTCGCGGCGGTAGCTGTAATTATTCGCCAAAGGACTGTCATAAGCCGGCAAATCCAAGAACATCCGGTTGCGCTCGGGATAGGCGACGTAGGCGGTATTTGTCACTTCTGCATCCAAAGCAACCATACCGCGCGAGTCTTCGGGCGTCACGTCTTCCGGGTCGCGGTAGCGGACTTTTTCGTTTTTAAAATCCATACCCGTAAAGCTCGTCGTGTTTGCCATGCGTACATTAGCGATGCCCGTTGAAAAAAACAGGTAGCCTTCGGGGTCCACCAAAGACCACTCGTCGCCGACTTTTTCGGTGCGGAAAAAGCCCGTTGCTTCCAACTGCGGACCGTCTGCCCAACCGCCGAATTTGCTTCTGCCCGCCATAGTGCCTTCTGTGGCGAGTTGTGCCAGTTCCGCCTCTGCAAGGGCTTTCAGTTCGGCTTCCGTTTTCACTTTACCGGGAAAATCCTGTTTGGCATTTTGTCCGAATTTATCAATCAAACCGACCAGATAATCGTCCGGAATTGCGGGACTTTCGACCAAGCGTATATTATCTAAAATTAAAGACTTATCGACAATCGGGTGGGAAACGGTAAAGTGAATTTCGGCAATTTGTGAAAAATCAATCGGGTATTTCAGACCCATAATTTTCATCTGTACGGACTCGGTATTCCACGGGTTCGGGTCGTCGCGCAGTCCCGTTTCCGCGCCGACGTATTTGCCTGCCAGTTCAAAAAACAAGGTTTTCGTTTCGTTAATCGGCACGACGGCGGTGCGCTCGATGCTTTCGCCCCGAGCATTGACGACGCGCACAAAAAGCTGCGCGGAATAGACATCCGTCACGTTTGTGGCATCAAAAACTAAGCAAAAATTTTCAAAACCGCTTGCATCAATCGGAGTCGAAGGGATGTATTTTATGCCCGGTTTTTTGTGGTTGTGCGGAAAAGATACCCGCAGCGCACTTTTTCCCTGTGTGACTCCTTTCGTATTTTCTTCGGAAATAACGGCAGCGTCATCAATTTCGATTTCTGCGGTTATTTCATTTTCAAAATCCAAAAGCATCACCTGTTCTCGGTCGTTCCACAGAGTGTCGTTTTGTACTGTATTTTTTTCGGTAAAGGCACAGGAAGAAATGCCGACAGAAAGAAGAGAAATAAGAAGCACAGCTAAGGTCTTGTTCATTTGAATTGCTTTTGAAATGTCGTATTAGTTTTGCTGCTAATTTAGCTCGACCCGACACCAAAAATGCAAAAATGTAACTTGACTAAACCCGGACAAAAGGGGAATTTTATTCTCAAAAGAAGGATTTATTTTGTTATAAAGAATTTTTGTCATTTCCATACCTCGGTAATAAACGCAGACGCATCGACCAATCAACAAATAAATTATTTTCACCAACTCACCAACTCACCGACAAACCCATTTCGTGCGTCATTCCGAAGTTCGGCCCGTACTCCCGAAAGAAGTTAGTCACCGAATAACCGAATTTAAAGGTGCTGTTTCCGCCGTCCCACATTACACCCGCGTCGATACCCGCCGCACCGAAGGAAGAACCGTTCAGCCCTGCCCAAAAAATACTCTCGTAGTTGTAAATCACCCGACCCGACACCATGACGGGTGTATTTTCAACGTAGCGCATCTCCGCCGAAGACTCTAAAAAAGAATCACCGTACAAGTCGATAAATCCGCCCGCCGTCGCATAGTAGTGCCGCACCCGATTGACACTGACGGTATTGTCTTCATCCCGAAAATCGAGATTTAAGCCGAATAACTGCGGCACATTCACGCCGAAATAATATTGCTCGTCGAGGTAAACCGTTGCCCCGCCCCCGAAATCGGGAAAGATTTTGGTGATGCCGCCGTTTTCAATTTCGCCCGGTTCCAAAAAATTCAACTTATCGCCGTTGATGCGATATTGTACAATGCCGCCCGTCAATCCTGCGGCAATCATCACATCTCGACTCGCGCGTATGACGTAAGCCGTCTTGCCGTACACGCCCGTTAAGCCCGTCGGTCCCGTTTGGTCATTGATAAAATTCGCGCCGACCAATACGTTGTAGTCTTCATTGAAATGAGAAAAATAAGCATTCATTGTATTCGGTGCACCCTCTACGCCCGCCCATTGGTAGCGGTAACGCATCCCCGCCTGCGTCGGCATTCCGTACTTAAAATAATCACCGCCGATGAAGGAGGGATTTAAGGTATTTTCATTTTGAATGAAAAAAGGGAGTTGCTGCGCATCCGTATGCTGCACCGCTAAAACGGCAACGGCTGCGAACAGAAATACTTTTATGTTGTATTGAATTTTCATTTTTGCTCTTTTAATTTTAATCAGCAATCGTTACTACCTGACCACCGTAATCGACCCTTCTCTCGCACCTTCATCCGCGCCCATGTCGAGATAGTAGTAGTAAGTACCTTCGGGCAAAGGCTTTCCGTCACGGTTGGTCCCGTCCCAATCATTTTCGTAAGACTCGACACTGTACAAGACCGCCCCCCAACGGTTGACAATCGTCATGCGACGTACCTCTTTTTCTAAAATACCGGGAATAATCCAAGTGTCGTTCAGACCGTCGCCGTTCGGACTGAGGGCGTTCGGAATAATCAAATCGTCGATGGTAACGGTAAGATTGACGGTGGCTGTTGCGCAGATTTCGGGACAGTCCTCGGCGCAAATCTCGTAGATGAAAGCATCCGTCTCAGCGAGCAAGTCGGTCGCTTCGTAGGTAAAGGAGCCGTCTGAATTTATAATCAACGTACCGTTTTGCGGTTGCGAGATAATGTTAACCATCAAATCTCCGAACTCGCCGCCCTCGTCGTTTGTCGTCACATTTTCGGCAAATGTCTGTCCGAAAATGACTTCGTACGCATCGTCTTCCGCAAAAAGACTGCTGTCGTCAATCGGTTCTCCCGTGCAGGGAATACAGATCGAACCGTCGCAATCGGAAATAATTTCGACATCATTGACGGTGCATTCATCGCCGTCGTCGCAGGGCAGTGCTGTCGTCGGCGCGTTGTTACAATCGGCGGGCAATGCTTCGCATTCACAGGTTTCGGAATTGTAGGTTTCGATACCGTTGGTGCAATCACCGTCATCGATGCAAGCTGCGGGGTCGGGGATATTTAGCTGCTCACATTCGCAGACAGCTTCGTTGTAAAACTCCTCGCCGTTGGTACAATCGCCGTCATTGATGCAGGCGGTCGGGTCAGGAATGTTCAACTGCTCGCACTCACAGGTTGTGGTGTTCCAAACTTCCTCGCCGTTCGAGCAATCACCGTCATCTACGCAACTCACCGAGTCGGGAATGTTGATTTGTTCGCATTCGCAAATGTCTTCATTCCATATTTCAACGCCGTTTGAGCAGTCGCCGTCATCGGTACAAGTGCTTGCGTCAGGCACGTTAATTTGCTCACATTCACAAGTCGCTTCATTGTAAACTTCTTCACCGTTCGAGCAAATACCGTCATCTATGCAAGTCGTCGGGTCGGGTATGTTTAGTTGTTCGCACTCACAGGTTGCGGTATTCCAAACTTCCTCGCCGTTTGAGCAGTCACCGTCATTCACACAACTTGCCGAGTCGGGAATATCGGTTTGTTCACATTCGCAAGTATCTGTATTCCAAACTTCTGTGCCGTTCGAGCAATCACCGTCATCGACGCAAGGTGTCGGTGGTGTGCCGTCGATACATTCACACAAATCACCGTCCCAAACTTCTTCACCGTTGGTACAATCGCCGTCATCGCAAGTGCCGGGGTCGGGGCAGTCGAACTCACAGCTTCCGTCGTCGCAGGTTGCGGCGGGGTTGTAGTTAAATGCGGTCGAATTGGTACAGCCGTTGACGGGCGGGGTTACGTCGCATTCGCAAGTTTCTTCGTTGTAAAACTCAAAGCCGTTTGCACAGTCGCCGTCGTCAACGCAAGCCGTCGGGTCGGGAATATCGGTTTGTTCACATTCGCAAGTATCTGTATTCCAAACTTCTGTG
>JAHDCG010000058.1:33487-36007 GCA_020629965.1 Saprospiraceae bacterium
CGGGCGGGGTTACGTCGCATTCGCAAGTTTCTTCGTTGTAAAACTCAAAGCCGTTGGTACAATCTCCGTCATCGGTACACGGGGTCGGCGGCGTACCGGGAAGACACGCGCAGGAGGCTTCGTCCCAAATTTCGACACCGTTGGTGCAGTCTCCGTCGTCGCAAGTCGGAACGGTCAGGATGTTTTCGCACTCACAGGTAGCTTCGTTGTAGCTGTCAGCGGTAAACTCACAGCCGTCGTCACAACTCGGCTCGGTCAACACATTTTCGCATGCGCAAGTCACTGCATTATAGGAGTCAGCGGTATTCGGACAGTCATCGTTGCAATCGGGTTGGGTCAGTACATTCTCACACTCACAGCTCGCTTCGTTATAGCTGTCCGCCGTATTTTCACAACCGTCATCACAATCGGGAGCAGTCAACACGTAAACACAATCGCAGATGTCTTCGTCGTAAGTATCGGTCGTAAATTCGCAACCGTCGTTGCAGGCACCGGGCGTGATTTCGTTGTTTTCACAGGCGCAGGTCTCGATATTATAAACATCCGCAGTCAAACAGTTATCGTCATCGCAATCAGGTTCGGTGAGGATATTTTCGCAGTTGCAGGTGGCGGCGTTGTAGCTGTCCGCCGTGTCCGAACAGCCGTCGTCGCAGTCGGGTTCAGTCAGGATATTCTCGCACTCACAAGTAAACTCATTATAATTATCGGCGGTAAACTCGCAACCGTCGTCACAATTCGGAACGGTTAGGATATTTGCGCATGCGCAGGCCGCTACGTTGTAAGAGTCCGAAGTATTCGGGCAGCCGTCGTCGCAGTCGGGTGTAGTCAAAATATTTTCACAAAGACAAGTCGCTTCGTTGTAGCTATCGACGGTGTTCTCGCAATTGTCGTTACAGTCGGGAATCGTTAGAATATTTTCACAGGCACAAGATGACTCGTTGTAACTGTCAGCCGTA
Organism: Saprospiraceae bacterium; assembly: GCA_020629965.1. Classification (GTDB taxonomy): domain Bacteria; phylum Bacteroidota; class Bacteroidia; order Chitinophagales; family Saprospiraceae; genus JAHDCG01. Next base: position 34,444 of record JAHDCG010000058.1, read on the forward strand.
TTCTCGCAGCCGTCGTCACAGTTTGGTATCGTCAAAACGTTGACGCATTCGCAAGTCTCGGTATTGTAAGAGTCCGCCGTATCGGGGCAGCCGTCGTTGCAATCGGGTGTGGTCAGGATGTTTTCACATTCGCAGGTAGCAGGATTATAGCTGTCCGCCGTGTCCGCACAACTGTCATCACAATTCGGGACGGTCAAAACGTTTTCGCACGCACAAGTCGCCTCGTTGTAAGCGTCTGCGGTCTCGGGGCAGCCGTCGTCGCAGTTAGGCGTTGTCAGTACGTTTTCGCATTCACAGCTCGCTACATTGTAAGAGTCTGCCGTATTCGGGCAGTTGTCATCGCAATCGGGTTGCGTGAGAACATACTCACATTGACAGGTAGCTTCGTTATAAGTGTCTGTCGTGTTTTCACAACCATCGTCACAATCGGGCACGGTCAAAACGTACACGCAATCGCAAATGTCTTCGTCATAAGTGTCAGCGGTAAATTCGCAACCGTCATCACAGGCATCGGGGGTGAGCGGATTGTTTTCGCAGGTGCAGGTCTCGATGTTGTAGGTATCCGCCGTAAGGCAATTACCATCGTCACAGTCGGGCGGCGTCAGAATGTTATCGCATTGACAGGTGGCTTCGTTGTAGCTGTCTGCCGTATCGTCGCAACCGTCATCGCAATCGGGGAGGTTCAAAATATTCTCACACTCGCAGGAAATATCATTGTAGGTATCGGTCGTGTTTTCGCAGCCGTCGTCGCAGTCGGGTACGGTCAGGATGTTCTCGCATTCGCAAGTCGCCGCATTGTAAGAGTCGGAAGTGTTCGGACAAGCGTCGTCACAATCGGGAACGACTAATTCGTTTTCGCACTGACAAGTTGCGGGATTGTAGATGTCAGTTGTGTTTTCGCAACCGTCATCACAACTCGGTGTGGTCAGGATATTTTCACATTCGCAAGCGGTTTCGTTGTAGCTGTCTGTGGTAAAATCGCAGCCGTCGTCGCAATTGGGCGGAGTCAAAATATTCTCACAAGCGCAGGTTTCCGAGTTGTAAGAATCAGCGGTATCGGGGCAGCCGTCATCGCAATTCGGGACGGTCAGAATATTCTCGCATTCACAAGTTGTCGCGTTATAACTATCTGCGGTATCGTCACAACCGTCATCGCAATTCGGTTCGGTGAGTACGTTTTCACACGCGCAACTCGCCTCGTTGTAGCTGTCCGCCGTATCGTCGCAGCCGTCGTCGCAGTTGGGTACAGTCAGAATGTTTTCACAACCGCAGACAGCAGGATTATAGGTATCGACCGTGTTGTCACAGCCGTCGTCACAACTCGGCTCGACTAAGGTATTTTCGCAATCGCAGGTCACAGGGTCATAGCCGTCGGTTGTATCGTCGCATCCGTCGTCGCAGTCGGGTTCAGTGCCGCTGACTTCCCACATGCAGCTTGTGTCGTTAAACGTTGCCGTTTCGTAACACGCCGTCGTCGGCTCGGCGGGTTGCGTGCCGCTGACTTCCCATGCGCAGCTTGTGTCGTTAAACGTCGCCGTTTCGTAGCAGGCCGTCGTCGGCTCGG
>JAHDCG010000059.1:0-11605 GCA_020629965.1 Saprospiraceae bacterium
TCCGGGTGACCGCCTCTCGTTAATTCGATTGGCGGTCGTTTTTATTCCTCCCGCCCGATAACCCGCCCGTCCGCAGCAAATTCTACATCGAATTTTTTTCCGTTTTTCTTAAATTCCACATCATAAAACAGTCCTTTGGTCGGGTGGTCGGTTTTTTCGATTTCGACGATTTTGTAATCTTCAAATTGGTTTTTAATCGAATTTTCCACGGTTTTCGGCAGGTCTTTTTTCTTGATGCTCGTTTCCGTTTCTACCCAGACGCCGTCGGGTGTGAAGTCGGCTTTGTAATGCTCTCCGTCTTCTTTAAATTTTGCTTCCCAATTATCGTTGCGGTCAAGACCCCATTTCGCATTCTTTTCATCGGGATATTTTTTGGCGAAGGCTGCTTTGACTGCTTCGGGTACGGTGTCTTTATCGGATTTTGACTCATTCCCGCAGGCAAAAAAGAAAACGGGTAAGAGGAGTAAAAATAAGAATTTCATGTTCGGTTAGTTTTTGTAGTTGAGTTTGATTTATACCGAGAATACCGGCTTTCTCCGTAGCGTTGATTTTAATCGACCTGCTAAAAATCAGGATAGCTCATCGGCTAAAGTCGATGCTACGGTTATGTTACTGCCAAAAATAACAACATTCCGGTGCGGCGTGCGTACCTTAGCGTGATTTTTTAAAAGAATAAATATTACCACGATTTTCCCGCGCGGAAAATCAACACAAAATCGTTTACATGCTTTTATCCATGACCGGCTACGGTCGCGCTACCAAATCTATCGGCGAGAAAAAAATTACGCTCGAAGTACGCTCTCTCAACAGTAAATTTACGGATGTCCGTTTTCGCATTCCTTCCAATTATCGCGAAAAAGAAAATGACATGCGCCGCATCATCAGCGACCGTGCCAAGCGCGGTAAAATCGACATCAACATTGACGTAGAATCTATGGACGGCGAAAGCGGCTTTAGTCTCAATGCACCGCTTTTCAAAAAATACTACACCGAACTCACTAAAATCGGGCAGGAACTCGGCGCGGAAACCGAGGATTTAATGGCGGCAATATTACGCATTCCCAACGTGGTCGGCAGCGGCGAAAACTCGATTTCCAAAGAAGAATGGCAGGTGCTGAAAGAAACGCTGCACGAAGCCCTCGACCGCTTTGAGGAGTACCGCAAAAATGAAGGCGCGGTCATGGCGGACGATTTAGAAATGCGCACCAAAAATATTCAGGCGGCATTAAAAGAAGTCAATCCTTTTGAAACGACGCGCATCGAGCGACTGCGCACACGTCTGCGCCAAAATCTGGAAGAATTTTTGGGCAAAGAAAACGTGGACGAAAATCGCTTTGAGCAGGAAATTATTTTCTACCTCGAAAAAATCGACATCACCGAAGAGAAGGTGCGCCTGGAGCAAAATTGCAAATACTTCTTGGAAGAATTAAAAACCAAAAAACTGCAAAAAGGACGCAAACTCAGCTTTATCAGTCAGGAAATGGGGCGCGAAATCAATACCCTCGGCGCAAAGGCTTATTCCGCCGAAATTCAAAAACTTGTAGTAGATATGAAGGACGATTTGGAAAAAATTAAGGAGCAGATTGCGAATGCGGTTTGAATTTATTTAATGGTTTAGGCGTTTAATCGTTTAGTTGCAAGGGGCATTCTGTACACCTAAATCTACCAAATTTTTAAACCTGAAATGAAATTTAGTTTTTTTCTGAAAAATTGCTAATTTAGTCTCGAATTTTAACACTGACACAAACAAAACAACGATGGAAGAAAGACCGTGGCTTGCCAATTATCCGAAAGGAATACCCGCCAACATCGACCCGGATGCCTACGCGACTTTGAACGATTTAATCAGCGAAGTTTGCGAAAAATACAGCAACCAAGCGGCTTACGCCTGCATGGGTAAGGCGCTGACTTTTAAAGAAATTGATAAAATGTCAACGCAATTCGGCGCATACTTGCAGTCGCGCGGCTTAGAACCCGGCGACCGCATTGCGCTGATGATGCCCAACCTTTTGCAATATCCGATTGCTCTTTTCGGGGCATTGCGGGCGGGCTTGATTGTTGTTAATACCAATCCGCTGTACACCGCACGCGAGATGCGGCATCAGTTTACCGACAGTGGTGTGAAGGCCGTCATTATCGCGGAGATGTTTGCGCATAATTTGGAAAAAATTTACGGTGACACCAATATCAAGGTCATCATTACGGCGAGCGTCGGCGAGATGCTCGGCACTATAAAAGGTAGTTTTACCAACTTTTTTGTGCGCACCGTGAAAGGTATGGTGCCGAAGTATAATCTGCCGAATACCGTTACGTTCAGCGATGCCTTGAAACAGGGTAAAAAATTCAAACTGCAACTGCATAAAGGCGCGGCAAACGACACCGTCATTCACCAATACACGGGCGGCACGACGGGCGTAGCGAAGGGCGCGATGCTCACCAACCGCAACCTCATTGCCAATATGCAGCAAATACGCTCGATGATGGACCCGGTCATTACGGAGGGTAAGGAAATTGCTCTTTCCCCGCTGCCGATGTACCACATTTTTGCTTTTACGGTAAATTGTTTGGCGCTCATGTCGCGCGGTACGCTCAATGTCATCATCACCAATGCCCGCGACCTCGGCAGTATCAACGATGCGTTTAAAAGTTACGACATCACCATCATGACGGGCGTAAATACGCTGTTTAACGCGCTGCTGAATAACAAAGATTTTAAAGAACTCGACACTTCCAAACTCAAAATCACGGTGGGCGGCGGCATGGCGGTACAGCGCGCCGTAGCCGAAGAATGGCTGCGCGTCACGGGCTGCCCGCTGACGGAGGGCTACGGCATGACCGAAAGCTCGCCCGTTATTTCCTGTAACCCCGTGGACGGCTCGGGCAAACTCGGCACCATCGGTCTGCCCGCCCCGAGTACGGACGTAAAAATCGTGGATGACCAAGGCAATACTTTACCGCCCAACGAAATCGGCGAACTGTGGGCAAAAGGTCCGCAGGTAATGAAGGGCTATTACAACCGCCCGAGCGATACCGCCAAAACCATCACTGACGGTTGGCTGCACACGGGCGACATCGCCAAAATGCACGAAGACGGTTATTTACAAATCGTTGACCGCAAAAAAGATATGATTTTGGTGTCGGGCTTTAATGTCTATCCGAATGAAGTAGAAGATGTTATCGCTGCGCACCCGAAGGTTTTGGAAGTAGCAGCTATCGGCGTGAAAGACGATAAATCGGGCGAAGTCGTCAAGGCTTTCATCGTCAAAAAAGATAAGTCATTGGATAAGGATGAAATTATCGCTTACTGCCGCGAAAACATGACGGGCTACAAAGTCCCGAAACAAATCGAGTGGCGAGAGGAATTGCCGAAAACGAATGTCGGAAAAATTTTGCGTCGGGTGTTGAAAGAAGAGGAGAAGTGATGTACGAATTACGATGTACGATGTACGAGGGGAACTTTCTCTTTAGGGTGTGGAGGTTATTAATTTTGGCGGTTCTTTTTGGCTGTTTGTTTTGATGTCGTGCATTACTTTTCTGTCATTTTTGAATTTAAAAAGCCGTTCCGGAATTTCTCCGGAACGGCTTTTTTTTAGTCAATATTTCAGGCAAAAGAAAAACGGGAAATCAGAATCGGAAAAAGTACCTGTATTTTCCGACCCTCAAAAAATTTTAAGAACCCGCGCTCTCGTACATCGTAAATCGTACATCACAATCGATAAACGCAAGAGAAATCCACTTAACTCCCTGCATTCCTATCCCCCCAAGAACCTACCTTTCGTAAATCGTACATCGTAATTCGTAATTCGTTACAAAACTCCGATTTGGTCTTCGGAAATATGAATAGTTCGTTTTTGCGCCGCACGACGCGCAATATCTTCACTTGCATTTTCCAAACGCAATACACCGCGCGGACACACCGCAGAGCAAACACCGCAGCCGACACAACTCGACCGCACGATGTCTTGTCCTTTTTGCGCGTAGGCGCGGACGTCGATGCCCATTTCGCAGTAGGTTGAGCAGTTGCCGCAGGAGATGCACTGACCGCCGTTGGTCGTGATGCGAAAGCGGGATTTGAACCTTTGTACCAAACCTAAATACGCCGCCAGCGGACAGCCGAAACGACACCAGACGCGATTGCCCATTACCGGATAAAAACCCGTACCGACTATGCCCGAAAAGGTCGCGCCGATGAAAAAGCCGTACCATTGCTGTACCGTTCCCGTGTTCAAAAAGCCGATTTGTCGGACACCGCTGAAGTAGCCGTAAAGCGTCATACCGGTCATTATGACCGCGAAAAGCAAGACGCCGTGAATGATAAATCGCTCGTATTTCCACGCCCGCAGACTTTTATCGGAGAGCTGACGGTAGGGGTCGCCGAGGGTTTCCGCCAAGCCGCCGCAGCCACAGACCCAAGAGCAGTACCAGCGTTTTCCGTAGAAATAGGTGATGAGCGGCACACCGATAATGACCAAAACCGTACCCCAAACCAACATGAAGATACCGAGATTGCCGCCTGCGAGCAAATCGTTGATATTCCATTCAAAAAAGAAGGTGTAATTCAGCGGCCAAATATTTTTCAAATCCATGCTCGGTTGGTTGAGCAGAGTCAGAATTTGCGGTATCAAGAATGCAAAACCCAACTGAAAAAACATTACCGAACCGGTGCGTATCAGTTGATATTTGTTGTGCATGTATTTCGACATCATGCGCACACCCATCACCAAAATAATCAGCGTGTACAGCACACCGTAAAGAAACCATTGACTCGCCGTGCCGCCGTTCAGTATTTCGCTCAGCGGCGATACCATGCTAATCCAACCGACAATATGTACCGGCGCCCAATACAATAAAATGTAAAATCCAATCAGATAAATACCGGTAAAAATGCCGAGCCATGCAGAAAATTTCGGCGGCGAGGCGGATTTTGCGGGACGGTGCTTGATGGACTTTTGCGCGAAAAAAACGAGCGCGGTAATAATACCCATCACCAAAGCGGAAATGCCGGGCCAAAACAGATTGCCGCTCATATAGAAAAAACCGTAAGTCAGTACGCCGATGACCGTGGCTACGATGAAAAGGACACGCCAAGTCAAATTTACCCCACGCGTCATCGAACTGTGATAAATGTGGTCGTTTTTGATGCCCGGCGGTCGCAAAAATTTTGGCAGAATGTACATTAAACCGCCTAATAACGCCAACCCGATGGTCAGCCCGAACCACAGCCACGGATTACCGCTCACCGGTCCGATGCTGCTGTCGCGGTACATATCGAATTTGAAATAATCTTTAAAAAGCCAATCGCCGAGTTTAAAATCCCATTCGCTGACGCCTTCGGGAATACCCGATTTATCTTCGCCGGCGCGGGTGAGCAGATCTTTTTGTGCGGCGGCAAAAACGTCTTTTAAAGCACTTTGCAAAGCAAAAGTAGAGGAATATTCGCGCTCGTACAGACCTTGATCTTGGGCGGCGCGCTCGAAGGCAACGCTGTGATATTCGTTATTAATTTTGGTGTCTTCGGCGGATATTTTGTAGCTGTCGAGACCCGGTACCAGAGTAAATATCACGAGGGCGATGACGAAAATTGCCAAGCCGATTTTTTGTATAATTTGCATGAAGATTAGCTTTTTTTAATTGGGAAGAAAGGAAAAATAAAGTGTGAGAGGATTAGCGGATTAAGGTCGGAACTTCCGGTGTCAGACGCTTTTTTTCGCATTATTTCACCGTTATCGCAAAGCTCTCAACTTTTGCTAAAGTCAGCGTCAGACACCTAAGTTCGGGATAAAAATTTGAGCACACTGCTCAAATTGCGTCGCTGCTTTAGTTGCAGATTGCTGCCCGTCTCGCGGTTATAGACCTGCACGATGTCCTTTTCGTACTCTTTGTAAAACTCCGGGTCGAAGTTTGCCAAGCCGAGCGTTTGCAACACATTTTCGATGTGCGTCTCTTCTTCAATCCACTTTTCGCAAACTTCGTGTCGGTAGCGCACCCCCATCAAATTGAAACCGATAACCGCTCCCGAGACTGCGTCGTAGTTGATACGCACGGATTTTTTGCCGTCCGCATGTTCCCAATAAACGGTCGCCTGACCTTCGGGCAGTTTGGGTTTGATGTCGCCGTACACTTGATATTCGATGTCGATAAATTTGGCGGAATTGAACCAGATACCCGGGTCGTAGGCGACCTTTTTCCCGCACACATTATACGCGCCGACCTCGCCCTGCATTCTGCCCGCATACCATACCGCCTCTATCGCGCGGCGGTGCGGCAGCGGCTCGCGTTGTTGTGCGCAGTCACCCATCGCATAGACGTCGGGGATGTTGGTTTCCAAATATTCATTCACCAAAATTCCTTTGTCCGTCGCCAAATCAGTGTGCGCCAAAAACTCGATATTCGGTCGCACGCCCGCCGTCAAACCGACAAATCCGCACTGTATTTTTTCTCCCCCTTTCGTCACAATCAACTTTGCCTTTCCGCCCGCTTTGTCACCCCAAATTTCTTTCAATTCTTCGCCCATCCGCAGGTCGATTCCTTTTTCTCTGATTTCGCGCTCCACCATTTCCGCTTCTTCTAAAGGCAGTACGCCGTGCCAAAATTTTTGCTCGCGCACCAAAAAAGTCACGGGAATATGCCGCGTGTGAAACATCTCCGCCATCTCGATACCAATCAAACCGCCGCCGACAATGACCGCCCTTTTCAGACCCTCGCTGTGTCGTTCCATCGCTTCCAAATCCTGCAAAGAGTACAGTCCGTGCACGCCGTCGAGGTCTTGCCCCGGCCAGCCGAATTTATTCGGTTTCGAGCCTACGGCAAGTATCAATTTGTCGTAGTGCATCTTTTCGCCGTCCGCAAAATTCAGCATCTTTCCGTCAAAATCAACTGTATCCACCCAAGCCCGTTTCAACTCGATGCGATTTTCGTCCCAAAACCATTTTTCGTAAGGTTGCGTATCGACCTGCCGCATGTGCCCCATGTAAATGTACATCAGCGCGGTGCGCGAATAAAAATAATCACTTTCGCCCGAAATGACGGTGATGCGGTGGGTACTGTCCAGTTTTCTAATCCAACGGGCAGCCGTAATGCCGGTGATTCCGTTGCCGATAATGACTGTGTGCATAAATTTTTCGGTTTGTTTTCGTTGGTTGGCGAATTGACTCCGTACTAACTCTCAGGTTGACTCAAAGTCACCTTTTGAGTAGGAAAAAAACATTACGGTTCAAACTCTCCGCTGTTTTTTATTGATGTTTTCTTGTTGTTTAGACTTTCACAATTTGCTTGCGCAATGTTTCCAAATCTCTGATAAGCAGCCGGCGACGATTAAAAGTCAACAGATTGTCGTTGCGCAGTTCGTTTAAAATCGTCGTGACGGTTTGCCGTGAAGTCGCCGTCATATTCGCCACTTCCTGATGCGTGATGAAGTTGCGAATGACCGTTTCAAAACCCACGCGTTGACCTTTTTCATCCGCTTGTTTGCAGATAAACTCGACGATGCGCGAGCGGCTGTCTTTAAAAACCAAAGACTCCAGACGGTGCTCGGTTTCCAAGACTCGTTTGCCCATGATTTTCATCAAAAACATACTCAAACCCCGATTTTCTTTAATCATGGATTTGATGTCGGAAGCAGGCAGCACGCAGACGGTACTTTTCTCGGTCGCCACGGCAAAATCACGGCGTTTTTGCTCACCGATAGCGGCGAGTTCTCCGAAAACTTCGCCTTTATCCAAAATTGCTTTCGTAATTTCTTTGCCCTCGTCGTTGATAGTGCCGACTTTTACTTTGCCTGCAAATACGAAAAAAATCTTGTTGCTGTCTTCCTCCGGCACGTAAATGTACTCGCCTTTGTTATAGCTGTACTTGCGGTGACGGTCGTTACCTTCCATTTTAGTCGGGCAAAAAATACCTGTCACGTCCAAGTTTTCCAAGTACCAAAGGGATTGATTTTCAGATGCCATATTACGAATTATTTTTTCCGGAAACGCCTTGCGATTGAGGTAAGTTGTGGCAGGAGTAAAATATACGGAAAAGATGTCCGTCGGAAAACAAAGCAGCACAAAAGGATGAAAAGCTGCATTCAACATTTTATGCAAAAGCGAAAGGTAGAAAAAAATCGGGAAAGAAAGTATTTTTCGCAAATGCTTCCGATATTTTTTTTGTGCGGATAGGCTAACTTTGCGCCGTTGTCAGAGAAAAAATTGATTTACATGAAAAATATCAGTCTTGCTTTACTGCTCTTTTGGATTATCGGTTGCACGCCCGAGGCACCGCCGACCATCAACGCGGAAGACCGAAAACTCATCGACAGCCTGTATTTAAAGCAGGTAGAAATGCGCAAGCCGGAGTTGGACAGCCTCTGCAATCTGACTTTCGACGTGCGCGTGCGCAGTATCGTAGATTCGGTTTTGGCGGAAAGACAGGAAGAAATCGACGCCCGCGTTCAAAAATTAAACGAAATAAAAGCCGCTCAATGAAAAAAATCTTAACCGCTCTCAGTTTTGCTTTTTTTGTTCTGTTCGGCTGTAATTCCGAGGTCGAAAAAACGCCGACCAAAGCCGAAATCATCGAAGAAAAAATAGCCGAAAAACTCGCCCGTTGGGAGCAAAGTATGCGCCGCAAATGCACCGAAGATGTCACCGCACAGGTGGAATATCTCGTCGATTCTACGCTCATCGCTCGCGCCCGCTTAGGTTTGGACAGCATCGGCAAACCGCTGAAACCCGTAAAACCGCTGCGCCCGGAAGAGAAAAAACTAAAAGATACGTTCCCTGTCAAACCGATATTGGATACGCTGCCGCAGAAGAAAAACCGGTAAACTCGGTTTTAACCGAGAGCTAAACTCGCTACTCTTCACTCGCTGCTCTCAACTGCCTTTCCAAATAATGCTCCACAATCCCAAACTCCCGCTTCAGCTTTTCCGTTTCTCTCAAATACTTTTCCCGGTCAACTTTACGCCCGTGCTTCTCACCGATTATCATCACATTTTTGCCCGTGTGTTCGGTAGAAATAAACTCGAAAACCTTAGTTTTGTAACCGTTTGCTTCCAGTAACAAAGCCCGAATCGTGTCCGTAATAATTTCTGCCTGCCGCTCCTGCAAAATGCCGTATTGCAACACACTTTGCAGCGTTTCGCTCGTCGTCATGGCTTTGCGAATTTGCTTATGACAGCAGGGCGCACAAATAATCAACTCCGCGCCGGCGTCGATGCCTTTCTTTATCGCATCGTCGGTTGCCGTATCACAGGCGTGCAAAGCGATTAAAATATCGATTGCCGGCAGCTCGTAGTTACCGATGTAGCCTTTTTCAAATTGCAGTTTTTCAAAACCGACTTTTTGCGCGACCGTATTACAGATTTTGATTAAATCCCGTCGAATTTCCACACCCGTCACTTCCGCTTGCAGGTTCAGTTTATTCACCAAATAATCGTACACCGCAAAGGTCAGATAGCCCTTGCCCGCACCCATATCTGTGACTTTGATTGTTTTATTTTCCTGAATAAAATCCGCCTTCTTCAACAGCCCCGCGATGATTTCGACAAATTTATTGATTTGCTTAAACTTATCGCCCATGTCTTTGGCGATGCGTCCTTTGGCGTCGGTCACGCCCAGTTCCGTCAGAAAATCCGCCCGTTTTATCGCGTGATTTTTTTGCTTATCGTGCGTAAAGTCGGCGGGTTCTTTAAAGGTCGGTTTGGTCGCCCGCAGTTTAAATTTCCCTTGCCGCGCCGATTTTATCAACCAATCGTTTTCGGTGGTAAACAGCACCGCTAAATAAAAATGCTCGGTCAAATACCGCTCGATTTCCGCAATACCGGCCTCAATGCTGAAATTTTTGGTAATGTCATTCGTCGCATTTTTTAAAGTAAAAGTCAGCATCAGTTCGCCCTTGATATAGGCGGGCTTAACGAAGGCTTTGTAAGGCTGCGCTTCTTTGCTGCGCGGCTTGCTCAGCGTGATACGCACTAAGTTTTTCTCGGTCAAACTCGTGCGCAGATGCGTAAAAAATTCCTGCATTTGCGGATCGGTCATGTCTTTATTTTTTCGCAAAAATAGAGGTAATAAATTGAAAAGCCGCAACGAAGGGTTTCGCAGCGGCTTTTCTCTCTTGATTAGTAACGGCGACTTTTAAGTCGTCTGAAAAATCACCTAATTAAAGTCACATCCCCCTTCACCACGACCTTACGTCCGTCAATCAGAGTCACCTCCGCGCCCCAGGCAAATACCGCCGGATTCATCGGTTGACCGTTCCAAGTACCGTCCCAACCGAAGTTCGGGTCGTTCGGTAAAAACTCAAAAAACTGATGTACAGCCTCGCCCCAACGGTCGTAGATAACAAATGAATTGATTTTTTCAACTTGGTCGCCCGCAAAAATGTACAACACGTCATTATTGCCGTCGCCGTCCGGTGAGAAAGCATTCGGTACAAAAATCGGTGCGTCGGTGCGTACAATGAGGTCGAGATTATCCGTCGCTGCACAGTCGCCTTCTTCGATGGTCACCGAGAAACTCGTGCTTTGCATCGGCGATGCCCAGGTCATTTCGCAAGTATCACAACTCAAAATCTCGGACGGCGTCCAAAAAACATTGTCCAAACTGTCAAAAGGCATCGTCGGCGTAAAGTCCATTGACAGGGCGACACTGTCCCCGAAACGAACGATGTTATCGTCATCGAACGTCACAGAAATCTCTACCGTCAGCTCTTCCGGCTCCGGAATATCGAACTGTACCTGATTGGTACAGCCGTTGGCATCTTGTACGAAAATAGTGTACAGTCCGCCTGACAGGCCCGTGAAAAGAGTTGTGGTGCTGTAATTTTCGCCGTCCGTAGAATAAACGTAAGGCGGCTGTCCGCCCGACACCGAGTCCAAACTGATAACGCCGTCACTGTCGCCGAAGCAAGTAATGTTCGATACGCTGAAATCCGCGAAAGGCAAATCCAATGCTTCCGTGACCGTCGCCGAGTCCGTATCCTGACAGCCCGTATTTTCGTCCGTGACGGTCAGCGTATAAGTGCCGCCGACAAAGACCGTCGGGTTCGGCGAGTCGATTTCTTCCGGATTTATCACACCGCCGTCCGTAGCCGACCATGCGTAAGTCAGCCCCGCGACCGGCGTACCGCCGAGGGTGACGGACTCTTCGGTACAACTGATTTCGCCGCCGTCGCCCGCATCCGCTGTGGGTTCGGGAGTAATCGTCACCGTCACCTCGCTGAAGTCATCCGCGCAGGGCGCGACCGCCGCTACCGTATAGCGGAAAACGTAAACGCCTGCCGTCTGTCCGTTCGGATTAAAACTGCCCGCCGGCGCGTTGAAAGCGTTACCGGTCGAAGGGGCAGCCGAAACTTCCGTCCACGTACCGCCGTTATCCGCACCGTTGAGATTGTCAAAAAGAACGACAGTATTGCCGTTATTTTCACAGAAAATCAAACCGGCATCGGGCGTACCCGCATTCACCGCCGTATTGACGGTCAGCGTTTCCTGCGAGGTCGTCGGACAGCCGTCGGGCGGGGTACTTGTCAAGGTAAATTCAAAAGTATAATCGCCCGCCGGTAAGCCCGCTGCGTTGAAATTCGTTCCGGTCAAAGTCGCATTTGCGCCGTTCGGTTGGTCGATAAG
>JAHDCG010000059.1:11705-35954 GCA_020629965.1 Saprospiraceae bacterium
CGTTGAAATTCGTTCCGGTCAAAGTCGCATTTGCGCCGTTCGGTTGGTCGATAAGTGTCCACGTTCCGGCTTCGGTCGTGATTTGTAAATCAGTCAAATTCAAACTGCCGCCGTCGTTACAAATCGGGTCGGGCGCAGCGGTCGCTACACTCGGACACACGCAGTCTTCGACGGTAATTTCAATCGTATAACTCACCTCCGTACAAGGCGCAATCGCCGAGTCGGTCGTGTAAGTAAAGGTGTAATCGCCGGGAGTCACATCGGTAAAATCCAAGTTACCGAAGCCGCCCGTCGCGCCCGAAGCATCGGTATCGACCCAAGTACCGCCGGTATCGCCCGCGCTGATAAAGTCCGCAAAATCGAGCGTCGTTTCGTTGCCGTTATCGTCGCTGTTACAGACCAAACCCGCAGTCGCTACCGTTGCCGAGGGCGGAATGTTGACGACGACGGTCGCGCTTTCATTCAGCATTTGTGTGCAGCCGTTAGCATCCGTTACTTCCGTCAAAGTGTAATCGGTCGTAACGGCGGGGTTCACGTCTTGCGAGAAAACCGCCGGTTGATTAGTCAAAGTGTTTCCGGCAAAAACCACGATGAAAGGTGCCGCGCCGGTCAGGTTAAAATCGACCGTGCCGGTGCCTCCCTCACAAATTTCCGCCGCAACCGAAATCGTACCGCTCGGCAGAGGATTGAAAACGACCGGCGTACCGACCGCTACACGCAAACAAGGGTCGTTTAAATCTACCGTGCCGTCACCGTTGTCGTTACCGATGAGGGTGGAAATGTAATAAGTCACGCCGGTTTCCATCGGAGACACCAAGCCGAACTCAGGCGTTGCGCCCGTTGCGAAAATCGTACCCGCCGCCGCGCTGCTGCCGTCGTGCAGAATGTATTGCACCGCATCGTCGCCGTCATTGACTTCGTCACCGTTCGGCAAGCCCGTTACTGTTTCGCCGATGCAAGCCTCCTGCAAATCTTGTTGCATCGTACCCGCGTCGGTCTGACAGTCGCAGTTGCGCACGCCTGCAACGGTCAGCGGACCGCAGCCGTTTGTGTCAAAGACATCGAAACTATAAGGCACATTACTGCCAATCGGCGCGGAGACAAAAGTCGTACCCGCAAGGGCATCGCCGTTGACGGTATAAGGTGCCGCGCCGCCGGTAATTGTAAATTCGACAGTATATTCATTCGTATTCAAATCGCAGGTCTCGGTCTGTGCCGCTGCGAGAGTCGGTGCGTCGTTGAAAGTAATTTGTACCGCGTCGGTTGCCGCACAGCCCGCATTATCTTCATTCCAAATGAAAGTGTAAGTCCCGAAAGCGGGAACGGTAACATCAGTATTCGCATCGTTTGCATCCGTGAAAACCACCCCGGGGTCAGCGGATGTCCAAATGCTGCCCGCAAAAACGGAAACGGCATTCAAAGTATAAGTCAATCCGCAAATCGCATCGTCTGCGCCGGCATCCGGAGTCGGATAAGCATGGAAAACGACGGGTACACCTTCGGTAAAATTCGCACACGGCGCATTCAAATCTACGTTGCCGCTGCCGTCATCGCCGCCCGCTGCAAAGGAAATGAAATAGGTCACGCCGGTCATCATCGGCGCGACTAAGCTGAATTCGCCCGTATTATTCGCCGCGAAAATCTGCCCGTTAATCGGGTCGCCGTCGTGCAAAATGAATTGTGAAATATCGTCGCCGTCTAAGACCTCATCGCCGTTATGTACGGCTTGTACGGATCCGTCTGCACAGGCTTCCAAAGGCGTGAGGTCAATGGTGCCGGCGTCTGTTTCGCAGTCGCAGGTAAATTGTCCGTTGTAAGTTTGAGAAATGCAGCCCTCGCCGTTGCTGACGGTAAAGCTGTAAGTATCACCCGAAGGAATTTCTGCGGAAGTAAAAACATTGCCCGCAAAAGTACCCGCCACACCGTCAACCGTAAAAGGTGCGCTGCCGCCCGTGACGGTAAAACTAATGGTGTAAGCGGTATTCGTGGCATTGCAAATTTCGTCAATAGTGCCGTCGATGGCGGGGGAGGCGTTGAAGGTAATTTCGACCTCATCGCTGTCGCTGCAACCGTTATTCGTTTCCGTCCAAGTAAAAATGTACGTGCCGAAAGCGGGAACGGTGACTTCGGTATTTGCCGCGCTTGCGTCCGTGAAAACTACCGCCGGGTCGGCCGATGACCAAGTGCTGCCGGCAAAAACGGAAACGGCATTCAAAGTGTAAGTCAGACCGCAAATCGCGTCGTCCGTGCCGGCGTCAGCATTCGGATAAGCGTAAAAAGTAACCGGAACGCCTTGTGTGAAGCCGGCGCAGTTTGCGTTCAAATCTACATTTCCACTGCCGTCATCGTCGCCTACGGCAAAGGAAATGAAGTAAGTCACTTCCGTCATCATCGGCGCGACTAAACCGAATTCGCCGGTATTATTCGCCGCGAAAATCTGCCCGTTAATCGGGTCGCCGTCGTGCAAAATGAATTGTGAAATATCGTCGCCGTCTAAGACCTCATCGCCGTTATGTACGGCTTGTACGGATCCGTCTGCACAGGCTTCCAAAGGCGTGAGGTCAATGGTGCCGGCGTCTGTTTCGCAGTCGCAGGTAAATTGTCCGTTGTAAGTTTGAGAAATGCAGCCCTCGCCGTTGCTGACGGTAAAGCTGTAAGTATCACCCGAAGGAATTTCTGCGGAAGTAAAAACATTGCCCGCAAAAGTACCCGCCACACCGTCAACCGTAAAAGGTGCGCTGCCGCCCGTGACGGTAAAACTAATGGTGTAAGCGGTATTCGTGGCATTGCAAATTTCGTCAATAGTGCCGTCGATGGCGGGGGAGGCGTTGAAGGTAATTTCGACCTCATCGCTGTCGCTGCAACCGTTATTCGTTTCCGTCCAAGTAAAAATGTACGTGCCGAAAGCGGGAACGGTGACTTCGGTATTCGCTGTGCTTGCGTCGGTGAAAACTACCGCCGGGTCGGTCGATGACCAAGTGCTGCCCGCGAAGACGGAGACGGCATTCAGATTATAAGTCAAACCGCAAATCGCGTCGTCTGCGCCGGCATCAGGCGTCGGGATAGCGAAGACTTCGACGGGGGCACAATCGTTTGCCGTGCCGCAGTCGTAGGTGAGTTCCGCGCAAACGTCGCCGCCTTCGGCATCGCACCAGTCGATAGTGACGGTACCCGTGCCTTGTCCGACGGTGATGGTCGCGCCGGTCGGTACCGTCCAAACAACGTCGAGAGCATCGGTCATATCGACGGTGGCGGTGGTTTCGTCGCAGTCGCAGACTTCGGGAGTCGTGACGACTTCGGGCATGGCGGTATTTTCGCTGACGGCTACGGGGAAACAAAATTCATCGCCCGTACCGCAGTCGTTGACGGGACTGACGCACAAGTCTTGCGTGCCTGCGGTTGTCCATTCGATTTCTACGCAGTCCGTGCCTTGTCCGCTGAGAATAGTGCCACCTGTGACTGTCCAGTCGTAAGAGTCGGTATTTGCCGTGGGCATCACGCAGTAGGTTTCGGTCGCGCTGACGCAGGTCGGGGTCGCGCCCGTGATTTCGGTTGCTGCCGCCGGTACATCGTTTACCGTGACGACTAAACAGGACGGAGAAGTGTCGCCGCAATCGGTTTCGGCGAAAACGCAGACGTTGATTTCCGTACAGCCCGCCGTGATTTCCAAAGTTATTCCCGTAGTGCCTTGACCGCTCGTAATATTTCCGCAATCTGCCGACCAAGTGTAAGCGGTTGCGGTAGAAAGGTCGCCGACGGAGTAAGTAATCGTTTGCCCTTCGCAAACCAACGCCTCGCCGCTGACCGTACCCAAAGCGGGCACGCCGTCGGTGCTGACGTCAAGGCAAACGGGCGCGGTCGTACCGCAAATTCCGGATGCCGTGACGCAAATTTCGCCACCGGCGGAGCTGCCCCATTCCACCGAAATCATATCGGAAGTCGGCCCGTCGATAATTGTCGCGCCCGCAGGCACCGTCCAGGCGTAGGTTTCGCCGGCAAGCGGATTGGTAACGAAATATTGCTCCGTGCTGTTTTGACAGACGGAAGTCGGCCCGCCGATAGTCGGTAATTCGGTAGCAGGATTGATGGTGACGGGAAAGCAACTTTGCTCGTTGCCGCAAGCATTTTCCAAAGTCACACACACGTCGTAAGTGCCGGCGGTCGTCCAATCTACCGCTAAAGTCGCGGCGGAACTGCTGCCGTTAATGTTACCGCCGCCGTCGATGGTCCACGCGAAAGTTTCGTCGCCGATGAGAGCAGATGTGATGCTGTAATTGCCGGTTTGACCGACACACAAAGGCGTATCGCCGTCGATGACGGGAGCGGTCGGACTTTCATTTATTGTCACATCCAAACAGTCGGGTGCGCTCGTGCCGCAGTCGGTAACAAGGGTGTTACAAATTTGCCCCGCGCCGGCGGTTCCCCAAGTGACGCTGACGGTATTCGTGCCGTTTCCGGAATTGATAAAACCACCCGTTACCGTCCATTGATAGTTGGTGACAGCGTTATTTGCCGTGACGGTGTAAGTTTCGGTATCGCCTACGCAAACCGTTTCCGTGCCCGTAACCTCGGGCGCAGCTACCGTCGAGCCGATGCTGACGGACAAACAATCATCAGAACCGGAACCGCAACTGTTGGCAACTTCCACACAAACATCACCCGCAACCGTGCAGCCGGCATCCCAAGTGACGGTAATGCTGTTAGTATTTTGTCCGGCAACGATAGAAGCACAGGCGGGAACTGTCCAGTTATAAGTCGTCGTATTCATATCGTCGGGTGTCGAATAAGTCACCGTCTCGCCCGGACAAACATCGTCGGGACCCGAAACGGTCGGTGCGGCGGGCAAAGCCAACACCGTGACAGGAAAGCAAGCCTGCGGAGAAACGCCGCAATCATTATTTGCAATCACGCAAACATCACCGCCCGCCGCGCCGAAAGTCACCGTAATGCTGCCCGTACCCTGACCGCTCACCAAAGATGCGCCGGCAGGAACCGTCCAAGTGTAGCCGTCCGCATTCGGGTCGGGGACGACGGAATAGCTGCCCGTCTCGCCGGGGCAAACGGGCGTATCGCCGGCTACGACGGGAGCAGTCGGCGCGTCATTGATTGTAACCGTAAAACATTCGGGGTCTGTTGTGCCGCAGGTATTTTGCGCGGTAACGCAGACATCGGCGGTGCCGCCTGCCGTCCAGTTGACGGTAATCTGTTCGCTGCCTTGACCGGCGGTGATATTTCCGTTGCCGGAGACTGTCCAGTTATAGGTGACTCCCGCTTCAAACGGGGTAACATAAGTGCCGTTTCCGCCGACGCAAACGGGGGTCTGACCGGTGGGTGCGGGCGGGGTCGGGTTGCCGCCGCCGTCTTGAGTGACGCAGACGGTGGCTTCGTCGGTGCAGGGCGGGTTGGCGGAGGTGTTTATGGAAGTCAAAGTATAGCAACCGACTTCGGTGACGGTAAGCATGCTGTTAGTGCCGAGCAGGTTTCCGTCTTCATCGCGCCATTCAAAGCTGTCTCCGGTGGAAGGCGAACCGTCGATGACGACCGAAGGATTGTTACAGGACAGCATATCCGGCGGGATAACAATCGCATTAACATTGGTGAAAGTAATATCCAATACAACGATAGAGTCACAACCGGCTTCGTTTTCGAGAATAACAACCTGCGTCGGAGCACAGTATTCTTGTCCTTCATACATGACGCACTCCCCAAAACAGGCAGTCAAATTTTCAGAGCCGGTAGTCGGCGTTATCGGGACGAAAGTGTAAATAACTTCCTGTGGGCAGGGGCTGCCGTCATCCACGAAATAACTGCAAGCTCCCGGAGAACAAGAAGAACCGTCGGGCAGAATTAAAGTCTCATTCGAGCAACCGGTCGTATCTCTGACAATCGGCGCACTCGGCACTCCGATACTGACCATGAAACAATCGTTGGACACATCACCGCAGAAAGGCGCGGCATCTCCCTGCAAGTCTGCGGCAAGTACAGAAACGGGCTGACCGAAATAAAAAGCCAAAAACGGCGGTTGAGTATTTTCGTAAGATAAACCGCAGATTTCGTAATCGCCGGGAGGCAAAGAAGAAAGGTCGGGACCGTCAAGCGGCGAAAGGGGAGAAATACCTCCGTTTTCTGCGACTAAAAAAGTATAGTCGTAATCCGAAGCGGGTGAAGGCGGCACTTCACCCCCGCTGTAAGAAGGTGTAATATTCAAATTTAAAGCAGGGTCACCCGAACAACCGGCAACGTCTTGTTGATTCAAAGAGCCGCCTTCCGCTTCGCACTCTACACAGGTGCCGATACCACAGGCAAATTCCATTGACCAGTCGGTTAATGTACCCAAATCTAAAGTACATACATCATTGACGGTCAAAGTCCAGGTTCCGTTGGCCGGTTGTCCGAATTGATTAAAATCATTTAAGTCGCAATTTGGTGCTTGAGACGCACCGCTCACCGGATCGGTCACTCCGCCACAGGGTAAAGTCCAGTTTCCTTGTAAACAAGGATTTCCGCCGTTACACATATATTGCGTGTTGTTTGTCAAAGGGTTGCCCGTACCGACAGTCAAACACACATCGACATTATCGTCACTCGTTCCGCAGCCACCCGAACCGTTATCGACATCGCCCATGAGAATGTAACTTAAACCGCCGGGAGAGGTAAGGGTAACAGATAAATCTCCTACCCAGGTGTGATTTATTGTAAAGCATACCTGCTGCAAAGGACAAAGTCCCAAATCGTTATCACCCGCAACGTTGACATCCAAAAAGGCATCAAAAGAACCGTTATCGGTAACACCTAACGGACAATTCGTACACTCACAATCATCTTGCGCCGTAAGATTTAAGTTTGAGAAAAGTGAAACCAACAAAAAAATGTAAATCTTTTTCATACTCAATATTAGTGTCTGTTCAGTTAATGGAAATCGGTCTGAAGGGGCAGGAGTATTTATTAAGTTTACAGCACGGTAACAGAGTATTTCACTGCGGAAAATGCTGTCTGTCGGGAGGGGAATCTGAAAATAATTCTTAATGTGTTAATTCAATCAGGCAGGAAAAATAGTGTGATGTTTGGTATATAGGTGTATGCTTTTGAGCAAAAATGAAATCAAAGGTACGAAATTTCAAAAGACCGGAAAAATTAAAACGCGGAATCGTAAGCAAGCGGATATTTAATACAGGTCATATATCCGTTTGTTGTTCAATCATTTATCCGTCAATTTTAAACCACGATACGCGCTCCCAATATCACATCGGGAATGCCGAAAGCCGCTACTAAACCGCCGGCTTGCTCCCGCAGCTCCACACACAACACATCTACAGCTTTACGAATAGCTTTGGATTTTACGCCTTCGATGTAGTCGTATTCTAAGTACCAAGTCGCGTGACTTTCGATGGTGTGCAGCGCGTACAAATTGCACAATTCGGTCAGAACGTTTATCGCTTTTTCATCCTCGACCGTTTCGATTTTATTACGGAAACTTTCCAAAGTCAACCGCTCGATGTACGCCTCGGCGAGCGCGATGAGGTGCGTTTGGCACTCGTTGTAAGCCTGCCAAGAACTCATGCCGCTCTTGATTTTGCGCCGCATCCGCTGTGCGACGGAGTACAAAACCTGATCCTCGCGAAAAGCAAAAGCGTGGCGGTGAAAGCGCGGGTCGGTCAGGTGTTCGCGCTCGGTGCGGCGACCGTAAATCGGATTTAGTTTTTGTAAATTGACCGAGACGCGACTGCCTAACATGCGCAAGACTCCCATCATACCCTCGTCGTTCAATTCTTGTTTGAATGCCGATAAAACCCCTTTGGCGACGAGCTGCATCAGCACGGTATTGTCGCCCTCGAAGGTAGTGTAAATGTCCGTATCTCCCTTCAAATCGGCGATGCGATTTTCGGCTAAATAGCCTTTGCCGCCGCAAGCCTCGCGGCACTGTTGCAGCGCGTGGGTCGTAAACCAAGTCGCGTAGGCTTTGAAGCCGGCGGCAAGGGTTTCCACTTCCCGCATTTCTTTGGGGTCGGCGGCGACAAATTTTTCGGTCAGAAATTTTAAGCCGAAATCGACCGCGTAAGCCTTTGCGACTAAGGGCAGCAGTCTCCTTTGGTGGCTTTGATAATCCAAAATGAGCGTTTCGCCGTCCGCCGCATTGCCCGCAAATTGACGGCGTTTCAAAGCATATTTGACGGCAATCGCAATGCCCGATTTGGCGGCACTCAGACCTGCACGCGGCACACAAACCCGCCCGCCGACGAGCGTGCCGAGCATGGTAAAAAACCGTTTGGAAGGATTTTGTATCGGGCTTGAATAGTTGCCGTCGGCGTCGATGTCGCCGTATTTGTTCAGCAGATTTTCGCGGGGTACGCGGACATGGTCAAACCAAATTCTGCCGTTGTCCACGCCGTTCAGTCCCATTTTATAGCCGTTGTCTTCGACGCGAATGCGCGGCAGTACGCGTCCGTCTTTGGTGCGCAGCGGCACGACTACCGCGTGTACGCCGTGGTTTTCGCCGTTGACGATGAGTTGACAAAATACGGCGGCAAAGCGGCTGTGCATCGCATTTCCGATATACTCTTTGCCCGCGCCGGCGTGCGGAGAGTTGATGATGATTTCGTCGCGGTCAGCATCGTAAACCGCCGTGGTTTCCAAGCCGCGCACATTCGAGCCGTGCCCGGTTTCGGTCATGGCAAAGCAACCCAAGATTTCGGCTTTGCCCGTGCCTTCGAGATATTTATCGTGGTGTTTTTTGGTACCTAAACGTTGTATCGCGCCGCCCCACAGACCGTACTGCACCCCGAATTTTATCGCCAAACTACCGTCGTGATAACCCAACATTTCAAAGGCCGCCGAGTAGCGCGTCATGGAGTCTTCGCCGCCGTACTCTTCGGGAAAGGCGAGGGCGCCGATGCCCTGTTTGCCGAGTATTTTTGTCCATTGCAAAACGAGATTTCGGTAGTCTTCTTTGACGCGCAGCGTTTGATAATTAAATATCGGGTCGGAGAGCAAAACGCGCATCCGGTGTTTCATTTCGGGCGCGTCGGCGTCGAGAACTTCCTGTATTTTTTTCGGGTCGAAATCGTATTCGACCGCAAATTCTTTGATGTCGGTATTTTCCTCCGAAAAAATACTGTGATAGGCGGCGGAAGAAGGAGCGCCGACGGTTTCTTCGATTTCGCGCAGCGCGGTCAGCACCTCTGCTCTGCCCCAACCGGCATCCTTGCCCGCCGTACTTTTTGCCATGGCGTAACCTAATTCGGCAAGGCTGTTTTTGTCTTCCGTTTCCAATTTTGCCGCCGCGTCGCGCAGTACCATTTTCCAATGTTGAAACAATTCACGGCTCGGCAGAATGCGCGGGTCGCTCCACTTTTGCAGCAGTTTTTTATCGGCTTCGGAAAGAAAGGAAAGTGCGTCGATTTTTTCGCGCAGCAGCTTTACCTCGGAAGGCGTGAGGGCGCGGTCGGCCCAAGCGATGTAGAAAAGCGGGAGGAGGCTTTGGACTCCGGGCGAATAGGTATTCAAATATGGCGGTAGTTGGCTCATGCCGGTAACGGTTTGGTTAGGAATGGTTGGACTTGTTTGATCGTTTGAGTCGTTTGAGTCGTTTGAGTCGTTTGAGTCGTTTGAGTCGTTTGAGTCGTTTGACTTGTAAACGGCACAGCGGGGTTTTTGATTATTCGATAATACGAAAAGTCAGAATTTTCGCTTTTGTGCGACACAATATTAGCAATTTTTGGTCTAAGAACCGGACGGGCAGAACAGAGCCGCTTTTTTAAACGCCTAAACCTGCTAAACGCCTAAACAAATTTTAAACTTTGCCTGTGCTTTGCGGTTACTTTGCAGACACAAAACCGCTCTACAATTATTATGATTCTTTGACAAATCATACGATAGTGACACAGAAAAATAATTTGTCAAAGAATGTGCTTCATTAAAAAAATCGCATGACACCGAGGTTGCGCAAGCTGTCTTTTATCCTTTTCGGCATACTGTCCGTCGTTAGTATTTACGGGCTTTTTCATCTCAAATTCAGTTTTGATTTCGAGCAGTTTTTTCCCGAAAACGACCCGGATTTAGAATTTTTTCGAGAATTTATCGACGATTTCGAGACGGACGATAATTTCCTGATTATCGCCGTCGAGCGCGAGGACGGCGTTTTTGAGCAGGATTTTTTGGAGAATTTTCACGACTTCACGCTCAACACCAAACGCTTGCCCTACGTGCAGGAAAGTCAATCGCTGACGAAGTTCGAGTATCCGATTAAGACGCCGTTCGGTATCACGACCGTGCCCGCCATACACATCAATCAGCCCGAAAAATACGAGGCGGATAAAGCGCGTATTTTACAGGATGAACGCTTTGTTTACAATCTCATTTCGGAAGACGCGACCGCCCTCGCCGTATTTATCAAGACCGACGAAGAAATGCTGCTGGAAGAGTCGCGCGGCGTGATGAACGGCTTAGACAGTCTGCTGAACACCTATGAATTTGATAATTATCACATTTTGGGTCGCGCCTACTTTACGGCGGAGTTGGTGGATATGCAGATTCGCGAAATTCTGGTCTCGGGTTTTTTCTCGATTTTTCTGGTCGGTTTCATTATGTTTTACATTTTTCGACGCATTCGCGGTATCATCATCGCGTTGTCGTCGGTCGGTTTGGGCATGTTGATTTTTATGGGAATACTGGGTCTTAGCGGGCGTGAATTGAGTGTAATGTCCGCACTTTATCCGGTGCTAATGGTCATTGTCGGTACTTCGGATGTCATTCACATCATGTCGAAATACATTGACGAACTGCGCAAAGGCGTCTCGCGCACGGTGGCGATTAACACGACGATTAAAGAAATCGGCATGGCAACGCTGTTGACTTCTTTGACGACGGCGGTGGGTTTTTTGTCACTCGTGGCAAGTCGCGTCGGGCCGATACGGGAGTTTGGGGTCAATTCGGCTATCGGGGTTTTTGTGGCGTATCTGACGGTGATATTTTTTACGACGGCGCTCATTTCGATGTATGATACCGACCAACTGATGAAAATCGGGCGCGGGCAAAAGTTTTGGGAACGGTCGATGAATTGGGCGTATGATTTTACCAAAAATTATCCGCTGCGCATCATGACGGCGGCGGTGTTGATTACGGGATTGAGTTTGTACGGCATTTCAAAAGTAACGACCAATTACACGATAGAACACAACCTGCCGACGGGCAAAAAAATCACGGAAGATTTTAAGTATTTTGAAAAGAAATTTACCGGTTTCCGACCTTTGGAATTTGCCGTAACAGTGAAGGAAGGCTACTCTGCCAATGACTTTGCGGTGGTCAAGGAAATCGACAAAGTGGAGAATTATCTGCGCGAAAATTATCCGTCTATCCGCGCCATTGCTTCAATTACCACACTATACAAAAGTATTCATCAGGCCTTTAACGGCGGGCGTATCGACGCTTATGAGTTGCCGGAAAGCGAAATTCAATTCGAGCGTTACCAACGATTTGCCGATAAAATCCCGGAGTCTTCGGGCGGTTTGGCGGTGCTGGTAAGTGCCGACGGCGACAAGGCCCGCATCACTTCGCGGGTCTTGGACATGGGCGCGGACAACCTCGCCGACACGGGCGACGACATCGACAAATGGATAGCAGAAAATACGGAACTCATCGAAATTAAGCGCACGGGCACGGGCATGATTGTCGATAAAAATGCGGTTTACGTGCGCGAAAGTCTCCTGTACGGTCTCGGCGTGGCGGTGCTGATTGTGAGTTTTATGATGGTGTTATTGTTTAAAAATATCAGAATGCTCATCATTTCGCTCATTCCGAATTTATACCCGCTGATGTTGGCGGGTGCGCTGTTGGGCTTTATCGGTATCGAGCTGGAAGCGGGCGTGAGTATTGTTTTCGCGGTCATTTTCGGGATTGCCGTCGATGATACGATACATTTTTTGAGTAAATACAAACTCGCGCGGCAAAAGGGAAAAACAATCGAAGAAAGTCTGCACATTACTTTTTTGGAGACCGGAAAGGCGATTGTACTGACGACCTTGATTTTATTTTTTGGCTTTTTAATCATGCTGTTTTCCATTCATCCGCCTTCGGTGACGGTGGGTTTGCTGATTAGTCTGACGCTGTTTTCGGCGTTGATTGCAGACTTGATGCTGATACCGATTTTGATACGGTGGCTGATGCGCGAAAAAGACAGCAAGTGATAAAACGGGTCGATGAGCGAAAGCACATCGACCCGTTTTCATATTAGGCAAAATTCCTATGGTATCGTTTTTGGAATAAGAGTAAATGTCGTAGTAAACGACAATTTTTCCCTTTCTCCTTCGGTTTTTTCGCTGCAAAAACCACCATAATCTACACAACAAGGCTAAAAGTTATACTGTAATTACCTCCTTTCGACGCTGCCGTCGGAAGGGCCTAAACTCTATGCCTTAACCATTTCTATCAAAAATGAAACCTGTAATTAACGTGCTTAATTTTAATAAAAATAAATCGCCGGAAGATAAATTTCGGTTTTATCGGGATATTCGGTTTTGGATTATCTGTCTGTCTTTCGTTAGTTTGCTCTATGCGATTATCGACAGTTATCCTTTGTATTAGAATTTTTACTGTTTGAAAGTTTAGCGGGTTTAGGCGTTTAGAAAAAACATCCGCCGCCGCTAAACAAGTAAACTCTCAAACAGACGGAAAAATACTTGTATGACAAAGTGTTAGTTTCTGTATTTTTGTCGAGTCATAAATGCCGACTCAACATGAAAACAATTAACGGAATTATTTTTTGGAACGTCCTGATTTTTTTGTCTTTAGTCCTTTCTCTTATCTTTTTTCCGCGTTATTTCGGTGCCGAGGACTATGTGCTTTCCTACGGTCTTTTCGTTTCTCTGCTGATTTTCCTTTATAGCTTATTCTGCTTTGCGGCGGGCATTTTCTTTTCCGTGCGGCGCAAGAAACAAACGGCGCAGGGTTTTTATCTGTCCGCTTTCGTTGTCTTTTTGTTGGGCATTCCTTCGTGCTACGGCGGTATATTTTTGCGGTCGGCAGCGATGAGTTTGTGAAAACTTCCGGTCATGCGGCACATTTATTGCCCTCTTATCGTATAATAATTTTTCTTAATTTAGCATTTTATTTCTCTCGAAAATTTCAGCACGATGGCTAAGCGCAAACCTTCCAAGAAAAAATTAAAACCGCGTCCCAAAGCGAAAAAAACCGTTGCGGAAATCTACAAGCGGCAACTTTCCGTACCGACGAAAATTATTATTGCTTTGGCGATTGCTTTGGTCGGTGTCTTGCTTTACGCCCCGAGCCACGATTACAAATTTGTGTACGACGACGACGCGGTCATCAAAGACAATCGCTACGTCAAGGCGGGCACCGACGGTCTCGGAAAAATCTGGACGACGAGCTATTTTATGGGCATGAACGAGCAAATTAATGCCCGCGCTTTTCGCCCGATACCGCTGACGACTTTGGCTCTGGAGCTGGAATTTTTCGACGAAAAACCCGCGACTGCTTTCGAGCAACTCAACTGGGAACCAAATCCGAGTATCTATCACAAAACCAACCTTCTGTACTACGGACTGACGGGCTTTTTCCTCTTCCTCTTTCTGTCGCGACTGCTGAAAAATTATCATTATTTGCTGCCGATAATCATCACTCTGCTGTGGGTCGTGCATCCGTTGCACACGGAGGTCGTCGCCAATATCAAGAGCCGAGATACGATGTTGGGCTTTCTGAATTTTACAATCGCCGGGTGGTTTATTCTCAAATCTTGGGACAGCCGAAAATACATGTATCTGCTACCCGCCCTGCTTTTCTGTTTCATTGCGCTTTTTTCCAAAGAAGAAGTTATCACATTTTTGGCGGTCATTCCGGCGATGTTGTATTTTTTTCGGCGGACGAATGTGAAGAAAATTCTACTGTTTACCGTTCCGTTTTTTGCGGCGGTGTTGGTGTATTTGAGTGTGCGCTCGGGCGTTATCGGTGGCTTGAATGCGGGGGTAGAATTGAAAGTTTTAGATAATTCTTTGCTCGCGGCAGAAGGCTTCGGGGAGAAAACGGCGTCGCGGATGCAGGGCATTGGTTACTATCTGTTGCACACGGTTTTTCCGCATCCGCTGATTTCGGATTACTCATTCAGCACTCTGAAAAATGTGAATTGGAACACTTGGCAACCTTACGCGGGGCTATCGGCGAACCTCGGTTTGCTCGCCGCAATGGTTTACGGATTTCGCAAAAAGGCTCTGTACAGCTTCGGTATTTTGTACTATTTCGCGACGGTTTCCATTTTTACGAGTTTGATTATCACGAATGTGAGTGTGTACAACGACCGCTTTTTGTACAGTCCGGTGCTGGGCATTATGCTGGTCATCGGTTGGGCTTTGTACCGCTTGATGAAAGTAAAAAATGCGGACGGAAAATTTGAAAATTCCTTTGTAAAATTGCTGCCGAAAAATATTTTACCCTTAGCAATCGCCGCCGTTTTAATGGGCGCGGGCTTGTGGAAAACGGCGTCGCATTTGCCGAATTGGCAAGACCGTTATGTACTTTTCGAGCATGATTTAAAAATTGCGCCCGACAATGCCCGGTTGCTGAAAAATCACGGCGGCTCCCTTTCCCGACTCGCTCTGGCGGCACCGCGCGGCAGTGCCGAGCGCAAGGAATTGGCGGAAGAAGGTGTGGAAGTTCTCAACCGCGCCCTCTCGATTTACGAGCGCATCCCGACGGGTTGGATACATTTGGCAAATTGCTATACTTTTTTAAATAAATATAATGAAGCCGAAAACGCTTACCGCAAAGCCTTGAGCTTTAATCCCGGAAATTATTTTGCGACTACCAATCTCGCCAATATCATGTACCGCAAAGGGCAATACCAAGAGGCGGTCAACATGCTGGAAGCCCTGCCGAAACGCAACATGAAAAAAGGCGATTACAATCTGCTGTCCTTAGCTTACGAAAGACTCGGTGACAATCAGAAGGCGGCGCAATACCGAAAATTGTCGCAGTAAAAATGACAGAGAAAAAAGTGTGAAATATTCGAATTTAGAGTTTAGCTTTGCGCTCCTCGAACGACCGAGGCAGTCGTGCGTTATTACTCTTTCACTCACTTTTCAGAACCGCTTTTTCGCTGATGAACAACCGTTATTTTGACTTAATCGACCAAACTTTTTACTTTCCGACCGAAGGCTTCGACATCGACCACGGCAGTTTGGTATTCAACGGCGTTCACGTCAAATCTCTCATCGAGAAGTACGGCACGCCGCTGAAACTGACTTATTTACCAAAAATCGGTTCGCAAATCAAAAAAGCGCGTAACCTCTTTAACCGCGCCATCAAAACCTCGGGTTACAGCGGCAAATATCATTACTGCTACTGCACAAAATCCTGCCACTTCAGCCACGTGCTGAACGAGGTGCTGCGCCACGAAGTCAACCTCGAAACTTCCTCTTCTTTCGACATCGACCTGATACAAAGACTGTACGAAAAAAAGCGACTGACCAAAAGTACCATCATCATCAACAACGGTTACAAAACGGATGATTACGTCCGCAAAATCAGCGATTTAGTGGAGGAGGGTTTCAAAAATGTCATTCCCGTGCTCGACAATGAGGAAGAATTGGAGCAAATGAACCGCTTCTTTAAGGGCAAGGCAAAAATCGGTTTGCGCGTCGCTACGGAAGAAGAACCCAACTTTGAATTTTATACCTCTCGCCTCGGCATTCGCAGTTCTAAAGTGCTCGATTTTTACAAAGAAAAACTGCAAGACCATCCGCATTTTGATTTAAAACTCGTCCATTTTTTTGTCGATACCGGTATTAAAGACACGCAGTATTATTGGAGCGAATTGCGCAAAGCAGTGAAGATTTATTGTGAGTTAAAGAAGATTTGCACGACGCTGAAAGCCATCAACATCGGCGGCGGCATGCCGATTCGCAATTCTTTGGGTTTTGAATTTGACTACAAATACATGGTCAAAGAAATCGTCAATACCATCGCGCAGGCTTGTGAAGAAGAGGAAGTTGCCGAGCCGGATATTTTCACGGAATTCGGCAAATATACCGTCGGTGAAAGCGGCGCGACTATCTTTTCCGTACTCGGTCAAAAGCAGCAAAACGACTCGGAGATTTGGTATATGATTGACAATTCTTTGATGAATACCATCCCCGACTCTTGGGGCATCGGCGAGCGATTTATCTTGCTGCCGGTCAATAAATGGAACAACGAATATCGTCGCGTCAACATCGGCGGACTGACCTGCGATAACTCGGATTATTACAACTCCGAAGTCAACCAAAGTCAGGTTTACCTACCGAAATACGACCCGAAAACCGACCCCGAACCGCTCTACCTCGGCTTCTTTCACACGGGCGCGTACCAAGATGC
Source organism: Saprospiraceae bacterium (assembly GCA_020629965.1). Lineage (GTDB taxonomy): Bacteria > Bacteroidota > Bacteroidia > Chitinophagales > Saprospiraceae > JAHDCG01. Next base: position 28,065 of record JAHDCG010000059.1, read on the forward strand.
GCTCAGCGGCTACGGCGGCATCAAGCACTGCCTGATACCCTCGCCGAAGCATGTGATTGTTTATAAAGATAAGGAGGGAAAAATGCAGGATGAGCTGTATCGTCCGGAGCAAACGCCGGAGGAAATGTTTCGGATTTTGGGGTATTGACCCGCACCGTAGGCATCGACTTTAGTCGATTGGCTATTGCATGAATTTGTTAAATTTTGATTTTTTTGAACCTGATTTTTATGATTCTTATGATTGGTTATGATTTGGATTTTACTTCGTAAAATCTTTCCGATTTTCAATTGATATCAATATCAAAATCCGATAAGCAGTAGTACCGTATATTTAGCAGGTCGATTAAAATCGACGCTACGGTTCAGTCAGTCACCAAACTTTGCGTATTCATATCGACCGTATATTCTTCATCACCCTCTTGCAAAACGACCGTTTCGCTGATTTTCAAAGTGCCTTCGGGCAGAGTTAAACTACGCGGTTTTTTGAAAAGCGAGACGATGCCGAAGGTCTCCGTTTCCGCATCATAACGCGGAAAAATAGCCTGTACGGAGTTTTCTTCGCCGCGTGTCGGCAACAGAAACAAGGAAGAAAAAGTACCGTCGGGTCGCGCAAATTCGGCAGCCGGCAAAACAACTGCGGGCTTGTTTTCTTCTTTCAAATTAAAGACAAAAGCACCTTTCTCAGCCGCAAAACCTACCAAATAATCTTCCCAAACTTCTAACCGCACAATCTCACCCGTGACGGTACGCGGGCGCGGCGTCAGGTACTCGGGCAGCAGCGGTCCGGCGGCTTTATCTTCGGCAGCGTCGTAAAGATAAATACGCCCGCCGCCGTACACCGCTACGAGTTTGCTTTGGTTGTTGTAAATAATTTGCGCCATGCGATAGGTCGCCGTCGAGTCGCCGAAAGCGGGAAAGGCTACCTCGTTGACCTGCGCACAATTTTCGGTATCGTACACCCGCAGCACGCCCTGCGCATTCTCGGCATCCGTCGCCAAAACTACCGCCCGCTGCAAGTCGCGCAACGTAAACTGACCGTCCCGCAGGGCATCTTTGGAGAAGTCGCATTTTTTGTTTTCGCCGGAGGTCGGCGTATCGACTTGGCTTTCATTTTGACAAGAAAAAAAGCAGCAAAGACAAAAGAGAAGCGTAAAATATTTCATCGTTCGGTAATTTTTATTTGCAGCAAAGATAGAACTAAAGAAGTTTAAAAGCTGAGAGATATAAAAGGTTCATCGGTTCATTCCAAAATCCAAAGAGCCTACCTTCGTACATCGTAATTCGTACATCGTACATAGTTTTTCCCTATCTTAGCACCTCTTTTTCGACAACACAAAAATACCGAGATGAGCGAAGACGAATTCAACGAAATTCCCGAAATAAATCCGATACCAAACGACAAAGCCGTGCCCAATCCTGAGGCCGGCGACCCCGCGCCCTACTATAATTCCGCGCCCGTAGAGCCGGACTTGGCACCGACGCGCCCGCGCATCGACCTGACCAAAGTAACCACCGCTGTGGAAATGGTCAAAGACGAACTGCGCAAGGTCATCATCGGACAGGAGGAATTTATGGATTTGCTGCTGACCGCACTTTTTACCAACGGACACGTTTTGGTGGAGGGCGTACCCGGTATCGCCAAAACGCTGACGGCAAAACTCACGGCGCAGACCTTGGATATCGACTTTTCGCGCATTCAGTTTACTCCGGATTTGATGCCTTCGGATGTGATAGGCACGACGGTTTTTAACATGCAAACTTCCGATTTTACCTTTAATAAAGGTCCCGTTTTTTCCAATGTCGTGCTGATTGATGAAATCAACCGCGCCCCCGCAAAAACGCAGGCTGCCCTTTTTGAAGTCATGGAAGAATACCAGGTGACGACCGACGGCAATACTTATGAATTGGCGCAGCCGTTTTTTGTCATTGCTACGCAAAATCCGATTGAGCAGGAGGGAACTTACAAGCTGCCCGAGGCACAACTCGACCGCTTTTTGTTTCGCATCAATTTGGAATATCCGAGTCTGGCGGAGGAAAAAATGATTTTGCGCCGTTTCCGTACCGACTTCCGGCAGGATGTGACCGAAACGGTAAAACCGGTGTTTAACGCCGCAGAAATCAAAGAAGTCCGCGAAACCGTGGAGCGCGTTTACATCAAAGACCAACTGCTCGACTACATCGCGGAAATCATTCACAACACGCGCAACAATGCAGACCTTTATCTCGGTGCTTCGCCGCGTGCGGGTTTGGCGATTATGAAATCTTCCAAAGCCATCGCCGCGCTCAACGGACGTGATTTTGTGACGCCGGACGATATTCAATACGTTGCTTATCATGTACTCAATCACCGCATTATCTTGACGCCGGAACGGGAAATGGAGGGTGTGGATGCGCGGGAAGTAGTGGCGGATATTTTGAAGAAGATTGAAGTACCGAGGTAGGGGATTTACGAATTACGATGTACGATTTACGAGGGGCTTTCGATTTTTGGCTCGGATGTGTTTTTGGACTTAACTGCCGGGTTCTGCTTGATATTGGTCTGTTTTTTACTCTGATAATTACTTTTTAACTGAAATAAATGAGCTTCCGGACGGGAGCGTAATCAAAACTTGACTATGAAAAATTTGACTTTACTGACTTTGTTGGTTTTATCCGTTTCTTTGTTTTCCTGCAAGAGTTCTAAGCCGGAAACTGACTACAATGCGATGGCGAAAGAACTGTGTAACTGCATGTCGCCGCTGGTGGATATGAACGAAAAAATTCAGGAAATGACGAAGGCGGGCGATACCGAAGCGGTCGGTGAAATGTTTACCGAGTTGGAAGCGCAGTTTGCCGAAGGCGAGCGTTGTGCCGCCGAACTGGAACAAAAATACGGCGCAATGAACGAACCGGGCGAGGAAGAAAAAGCCAAAGCCGCCATTCAGAAAAACTGCCCGAAAGTAGCGGAAATGATGAATCAGGCGGAAATTTTGGAGTAGGATTTGGTCTTGTTGAATTGTTGAATCGTTGAGTTGTTGAGCGCGTAAGACTTGAAGGCTGAATAGTTTCGCGGGACTTTCAACGATTCAACAGTTCAACGATTCAACAAAAAAAAATCGTTCCCGCCGCGTCATTTTTTTACTCAAACCCTGCATACTCGTCCGTCACCATGACGGTTTTCTGCACTTTTTCGAAGTCGTCGGTCGCGTAGAAATCTTCAAATAAAGCGACCGTTTCCGCCGTTGTCGGGTTACGTGCCAAGAGTTGACGGTATGCCCAAATTATCATGCCTTCGTACATTTCGCGGGAATTGATAACGATTTCCGTGTAGTCCGCGCGACTGTTGCCCGACTGCCCGAACAGGGTTCTTTCTTCGCCGTCTTCTACCATCGCAAAACCCGCCGCAAACTCAAAATCGGTCGGATATCGCCACAGCAAATTATCGAAACTCGCCCGCACGAAGTTAAAAGTATTCATGTTGATGTCATCGTAAACGGCGTTGTTTATCATGCGTCCGAACATTTGCGCCAAGGTAATTTCCCCGTTCTGCAAATCCGCTTTACTTCTTTTTACCTCTTCCAATTTTTCGATAACCTCCGGGTCGCTCGATCCGCCGATGTAGTCCTGAATATCCGCATTCGATGCGCCTTCCAAGCATCTGCCTTTTGCCGAATTGTATAATTGCTGATGATAGGCGTGCAAATAAGACGTGTCACCCTCGATAAAATCAGTCCCGGTTTGCAGTTTTTCCACCAGTGCCGCCCGTGCCGTTTGCGTCAAATTCGCGCTGCGCAGGGCTTCCGTTTCCGCCGCCAATTCCGCATCCAAAGGCTCTCTGCCGAGTAAATCTATGAAAATGCGATTGACGTAATTTTCGATTTTTACGACGGAGACGTTGTTGACAAGCGGGGGTTCGTTGTCGGTGGTAATGACGGTTTCTTTTTTGCAGGCGGGGAGGAGGAGAAACAAGAAAAAACAGAGAAGTATATTTTTCATTTGAACATATTTTTTTTGACAGGATTAACGGGATTTTCAGGATTGCTGTTGCAAAATAAAAAACCGAAAGCCCCACCGTCCACCGTAAAACCGTCCACCGTCCACCGCCTCAATCCACAAACTGCCAAGCAATCGCCGCCCGAAAATATCCGTAAGGCAGCGGATAATCATCTACCTGAAAATAATAATCCTCGCGGGTAATCAAAGGTACAAAATTATCGTAGCGCAGCAGCAAACGGAATTTTTTAACTTTAAAAGCCATGAAAAAGTCCGTAATCGGCTGCCAATTCGTGCGGCGGTCGTCTTGTTGAATAAATTGACCGTGCAGCGGCTGATATGCGTAGGGCGAGAAAGGCGAATTGAGGCGCAGGTCGAAACCGATTTTGGTGTACATCGCTTTCTTAAAAATCATGCCCTCGAAGTACAAACTGTGTACTCCGTACAACGGCGGAATGCGGATAAATTCCGAACTCGTTTGCTGCAAAGTAACGCGATTGTCTAAGTGAAAAACGCCCGCTTTGAAATTTTGCTGCACCGTCAAACGACCGACGCTGATGGCGGTTTCCGCCTGCTGCGGCAGACCGAGCGTGTCGAAATAAATGTAATTATCGAGTAGTTGATAGTTGACTTCCGCTTTGAAATTTATCGCCGGCAAGGTGTAACTCCCGCCGATTTCATTGCTCAAAGTTTTTCTGAAATCGTTGACGTAAACCGTTTGCTGCGTCGTAAAAAGTCGGTCTTGAATGAGCGTCGGGCGTGCCAGTTGTTGCGTGACATGCGCGGTCAGCGTACCGACTTTACCGAGGTCGAAAGACAAATTTCCGCTCGCGGTATAGTCGCCGATAGAACCTAACAGCCCCAAGTGCGCGTAGGTATTCAACCGCAGTCTTTCGCCCGGCGCAATCTGCCACCTGCCCGTCGCAAAGACCTCATTAAACCGCTCTGTAATCGGCTCCTGCCGCACGATGTTGTAGCGGTGCAATAATCCTACTTCCAATAAATCCTTTTGCTCGGTCGTGTTTTTTTGTGCGCCGCGCGTCGTTTTAAAAGTGCTGACGGCGAAAGTATTTTCCACTTTTTGGTACTTGATATAATGCCGAATGCCGCGACTGTCGGTGATAAATTGATTATAAAAATCGGGGCTTGCCGTCGGTGTCAAGTCAGTGTAGCGGTAAGTCGCTGCCGTAAAATTTGCATCGTGCACCAGCGTAAAGGCACGTTGACCTTTATTGAGCGTGTCCGTTTTGGCGCGGTTGAGTTTGTAAAAATGTTTGAAATTGAATGCCCGTTCCGTGTAGCGATTTTGGGCTTCGGAGGCGACGGGGAGTTTGATACTCGCCAAAACCGGATTGTCGATGGTATCGCGCGTGCCGGTCAAATTTTGCGGCAGGGCGGCAATACCGCCGTTTTCCAAATGGTCGTTTTTGTTAATCGTCGCCGAGAAAAAAGCGCGGTAGCGGTCACTGTCCGAGTGTATCCAACCGTTGAGCGCGACGGCGGAGTTATTGGCGAGTTGATTTTGGTAAAAACCCTCGTTGGAGTAGCGGCGATAATCGGCGGAGAGGGTGAAATTGCCTTTAAATTCCCGCGCAAATTCCGCCCCGAAAGTCGTCTCTTCCTGCGTGGTGCCCTGCGAGAAAAACGCGCGGGTGTACGCTTGTTCGACTTTGTAGTAGCGCACTTCCGACGTACCTGTGCGGTATAAGTCGAATTGATTCATGCCCACGTCGAAGCCGCGCCGAAACCGCAAATTATGTGACAATGAATAAGCCGCCGTGCCGGGCAGTCCTAAATGTCCGTACTGCAAAGCGGGTCGGCGAGTCACATCGTATTGCAAAAAGTACGGCTCCAAAACCGTGTCTTGCAGCAAATAATCCTGCCCCGGATTGTCTAAATAAAAATAATAAATCAGCGACGTATCACGCGCGGGTGCTTTGCCCGAACTCGGTGCGCCGCCGCCTCGATTTTGTCCGATGGAAGCGGGATTAAATCCGCCGCCACCCCCGCCCGCGCCGGGAAATTGGGCAAAGAGACTGAGAGTAAAAAAAAATGATATGAAGAGAAAAAGATATTTCATGTATTTGCTGCCGCGAAAATAAGTACCTTATCGGGATTGTATGCACAGAACGCCGAATGCCCGTGATAATTTTCGGCAAAGGTCGGGATTAAATTTTTGTTTGCTTTTGAAAATGATTAATATGACGAAAAGTATTTTTCAGACAGGATTTACAGGATTTTTTGGATTTTTACTTTTTTCTTCTTTGAGATTTGTCATTATTTCCAAATATTTACAGTATGTATTACAAAACCATAAAATGAAATAAGCCCGAATTTTCACGTAGAAAATTCGAGCTTATTTCTCTTTTTTTAGTAACAGCGACTTTTAAGTCGTCTGAAAAAAATTCTGTGCCGACTTAAAAGTCGCAATTACTGCTGCTGCACCACAATCTTAACAGTTTCTCTGACCGTCTCGCCCTTCATTTCCAAAAAATACAAACCCGCCGCTGTATTTTCCAAAGAAAAAGTCAAAGTGTTTTCACCGCCGGAAATATTTTGCGGTGCAAAGGTTTTTACCGCCTTGCCGCTGATGTCGAATAAAGTAAACTCAACGTCATCACTGTTTTCCGCCGTAAAACTGACAAAAAACTCACCCGTTGCCGGCTGAGGAAAAGCTCGCAATTCCGTCACCGTCGGCAATTCTTCCGTAGCGACCGCGCCGTCATTCGTCAAATCGCAATCCGCCAAGACGTTGTAAGTACAGTCTTCTTCAATCGCCCCGAAAACGTACAAACCCGTCTGCAAATCCGATAATAAAATATTGCCGGAAGGCAGAAAAGGATAAATGCCCCAGGCACCCGCGAAAAAGTCCTCGTCCGGACCGGGGTAGGTGTCGTATTCGTAGATGCGCACCGGGTCTGCCGGGTCGGAGATGTCATAAATCTGCAAACCTTCGTAATAGTACGAAACGTACAAACGGTCGCATTTTACCAAGGCATTGTGCGCAATAGTCGTCTCTGAAGTTGCCTCGGCGTTGAAAAGTTTGACGACGTTGTAATCGTCCGTATCGCAGACGTCGATGGCTTTGATGTCCGTACCATGCGTCTCGTCAAGTAGGTAATAGTATCTGCCTTCCTCGTCCAAATAACCGGCGTGGTTGTAGCCCTCCTCGGGATATTCCGTGAGCGAAGTGAGCAACACCGGATTTTCGACATCCGTAAAATCATAAGTGAAAAGTCCGTTGTTTCCGCCGTTGACGTAAGCGATGTGATCGCGGACGTAAATATCGTGGTTGTTCGGAAAATTTACGCCGTTAAAATCGCCGTTGTAGGATGCCAACAACTGCGGGTTCGGCGGGTCGGAAATATCCAAAATCATGACGTCGAAACCGACGCCGCTGCCGCGCACCCCCGCTACCGCGTAAAGTCTTGCGTGGTCTTCGTCGATAAAAATATTGTGCGAGCGACGGATAAATTCATCGCTTGCATAGACGCGTTCCGCTGTTTCCGGCAGACCGGAGAGGTCGATGATTTCCAAGCCGCCGTTGCCTTCGTCTGCCACCGCGTAGAGGTAGCCGCCGTAGTCGTGATAGTCGCGGTGCACGAGATTGGTGCCCGTTGCGAGTCCTTCGACAAGTACGGTTTCGGTCGGGTTAGTCGGGTCGGTCACGTCGATAAAGTGCGTGCCTGCGGTCGAGCCGATGATGCCGATTTCCGAGCCGTTGACGGCAACGCCCCATACTTCGTTGTAGCGACTTTGCAGCCAACCGACCATGACGATGTTTTCGTCGTCGCTCCATTGTCCGAGCAGTTCGGCCTGCTGTACCTGTGCCGTTGCGGAGAAAGAAATCGCCGTGCAGAGGGCAAAAAGGATATTTTTCATGTGAGAGTAGTTTTTTTTGATGAGGGTCAAAGGTGC